>JALOMD010000156.1 GCA_025455595.1 Cytophagales bacterium
CCAGCTTCGCGGCCGGACACTCGCCATCACGCCATGGCGTGACGGCTGCACTACGTTTTTTTTATAAGCCTCTGATTATCAATCAAAAGTAACTCTATTATAAGAATGAATCCAGCCGTCCCGACGTGTCGGGATGGCTGCGCTAATTATTTGAACCGTTTCTCTGTGAAAACGCGCATTTGAATAGAAACGCGAGCCTTTAGGAAACGTGTTTGCCGAGCCTATAGGAATGAGATTGCCACTCCCGGCACGTCGGGATCGCAATGACGGTTCAAATACAGGCGTTTTGGGCATTTTTTGCTTAAAACGCACCGTTCCGTAACTGGGGTTTCCTATTGCGGAAAGATACTATTTTCCAATTACCCTTCACGCAGCCTGTACAAAAGAAGAGCGAACGCACCGGTTCGCCCCACTCAATTCTGAATTCATAATTCTGAATTCTAAATTATTTCCGGCTCCATCCGCCTGCTGTCCAGTCGCTGTCGGCGTTGCTGTCGCGGATGGCTCCGATGAATTTAGCGGCATCAAACCAACTGTTCAGGGCTTTCGGGTCGTATTCGGAGGTTTGTCCGGCTCCGTCCGGCGTGTAGTCGTTCACTCCGATACCGGCGATGCGCGTGCCGATGACGTTCTTGTACACTTCCTGACTGAACACCGGGGCGTTGTCGCGCAGGGCTTGGTCGCGGATGTCGAACAAATACGAGTGGCCGATCACCTTGTCGTCGTTCAGACCCGCACCTGTGCCGGGCAGTTCGACCCGCACCCCGTCGTCGGGGATTTGCGCCATCATCATGTTGAAAATCCGGTAGCCGCCCGCCGTGCTGCGTATTATGGCTCCGCGTCCGAGAACGGTTACATTGGCCAGTCGCGGACTGGCTCCGTCGCGGATGCCCACTTCTTCCGCGTCGCGGTTTACGGATGTGTTGTTGCCAATCCAAAACTGCCCGAAGCCCGTGAAGCCGCTGCCGTTGTCGTCGTCGAAGCGGAACGCTTCCTGCCCCGGATCGGTGGCAATCAGGTATTTGCAGCGCACCGTGCCGCCGTTGAAGCGAATGCCTTGCCCCAGCGACTTATACGACTGCACGTACTGAACCGTGGTGCCGGAGCCGACGCTGGTGAACAAAATGCCGCCGGTGCTTTGGACGCTGGGAGCCGGTTCTTCGCGGCCGCCGTACTCAACCCGCACATACCGCAGCGTACCCGAATTGTCGGTAGCCGCCGTGCGTGCCCGTCCGGTGATGCTCAGGCCGCGCCAGTCGCCGGGAGCCGGAGCAGTGCCTTTCAGCACTTTGTCGCTGGTCATGACGACGGGCAGAGAGTCAGTACCGTTGGCGCGGATGAACGCCCCGGCGGGAACCGAAAACATCACCACTACGGCCGGATTGTCGGTGCTGGCGTATAGGGTAGTTCCGGCCTGCATCACCACCGTCAGGCCTTCTTCCACTTGGGTCACAGCTCGTAACAGGTATCTTTTGTTGGCTTCAAATGTAAATTCGTCCTGGTTGATGATGGCCGTGGCGGCTCCGGCAGGCGGCGCGATTTCAATTACTTCCTGGCCGTTCACGCTGATGGTTTTGCTTTCAAACAAAGCCCCCACCACGTTCACGGTAAACTCGACGGGTGCGCTGCGGGTGCCTTTCTTGTCCACCGCTTCCATTGTCAGTTTAATCACATCGCCTGCCTTGGCCGTGGCCGGCACTTTGTACGGATACGTGAACGTGTTGAGCACGGCGTTGCTGAATTCGGTCACCGGTGTCAAATCGGTGGCGGCGGCTCCGTTGATTGATTGTTTGATTTGCAGCGACTGGATTTCCTCGGCGGTCTGCAAGGTCAGGTTGGCCCGCACGGTTCCGTCGGGAATGCCGGCCCGGGCCGCCCGGCCATCGGTGAAAAGCACTTTGGGCTGCGGCAACACGTAGTCAAAATCCTTTCTTTCACAAGCACCCAACAACAAAACTCCGAAGAGCAACATGGGCAGAAGTGCGGATTGTTTCATATAGACAAAACTGTTGATTGCGGATGGTTAATGGTTGATTGCTGAATGGTTAGTTGCTGAATGGCTGAATGGTTAATTGTTGAATAGCTAACTGTTGATTGTTACAGGGCGCAGCGGTCCCGACGAGTCGGGATGGCTGCGCTTTTCTGTTGTTCTCTGTATAATTTAGACAATTGACAGTAATCGGATATTTCTGAAATACAGCAATACCACGTGATTTGTATCAAAAAAGAGCCGTCAGGCTCGGCGGATGTTTTAGCCCCGGATTTCAATCCGGGGTTAAAAATCACAAGTGTCCCCGGATTGAAATCCGGGGCTACAAGAGGTATCGAGCCTACGGCTCTGTTGTTCGGCTCACTTGATATAAATCATATAGTGTCGCTATAGTATCTTTTGAAACCTCAAAACCCTTGGGTTGTTGATTTGGTAATTGACGTTTTGGGCGTTTTTTGCCTAAAACGCATCTTGAAAAACCGGGGGCCATTTGGTAGCTCCGAATGGTATTCGGAGTAGTCGCGAAGCGACTTTTGCCGCAGCCGAGCCACGCAAGCGTGGCACTCCGAATACCATTCGGAGCTACATACTAACGACTAACCACTTACGACTTCATCAGAAGCTATACGCAACGCCGAAGCGATTCCACCAGTCGTAGAACTCGACGTTGCTGGGGCGGTTGCGCCGTCCGAAATACTCCAGTTCGGGGCGGTTGGTCAGGTTGATGAACTCGCAGTAAATGCGGATGCCTTTTTTGAACGCATACGAGGCCGACAAATCCAGTTGGTAACGGTCGTTGCGGAACACGTCGAAGTCGCCGTTGGTGGACACGCCGTTGAACGCCCCCGGCCCTAAGCTGCGGATGACTCCGCCGTTGAAGTTGAACGAAGCCCGCGACGAAAAGCCCTTGTAGTCGAACGAAAGGGCGAGGTTGGCCGTGTGCCGGGCTTGGCCGGGCAGCCGGATGTTTTTGCGTTCAAACGTGGAGGCGTTTGAATGCGTGAATGTGTAGTTGGCATACACGCCCAGTCCCGACAAAATGCCCGGCAAAAACGAAAGATTCGTTTGCACATTGACCTCGCCGCCCACCAAATCGGCCACCTCGCCGTTGTCGGGCGTGGTGATGGTGAAGTCCAGTGTTTCGGTCACGGGCTGGCCGTCGGGGCCGGTGATGGTCACGGTGCGCGGCTCCACAAAGCTGCGGCTGAAAATGAAGCCGTTGATGCGTTTGTAAAACACGCCGCCGGAGAAAATGCCCACGTTTTTCTGATACCGCTCAAACATCAGGTCGAAGTTCGACGAGGTGGCCGGGTTCAGCCGCGCATTGCCGATTTCGATTTCCTGGTTGTTGATGCTGATGTCTTGGCGCGGCACCAAATCGGTGAAATTGGCCCTTGCAAAACTGCGCGTAAAAGCCGCCCGGATGTTGGTCAGGTTGTTGATGCTGTATTTCAAGTGGAAATTGGGCAGCAAAAAGCCGAAGTTGCGGCCGCCGTCGGCTTGGCGGACGGTGCTTCCGATGATGTTGCCGCCCGCATCCGACTCGTACTGGTTGCCCACGTAGTTCACGTTGGTTCCTTCGTAACGCAAGCCGCCCAGAATCATCAATCGCTTGATTTGCAGGCGGCTCATGGCGTAGAAGGCGTACACGTTTTCCTCCGCGTCGTAAAAGGCCGGCGTGGCTTCGTTCAGGTTGTTTTGCTGGGCCGTGGCGTTGGAAACAAACAGGTTCTGGTTGGCGGCGATGAACGCGTCGGCTCTTTCGTTGTCAAGCGTGGGGCCGAAGCGAACCCGGTCTTGGAAAAACTGCTGGTCTTCGCGGTTGCTCACAAACGAGGGGAACAAGGCGGCTTCGTTCACCACGCCGTCGGGCACAAACTCGCGGCGGTCTATTTCCAGGCGGCGGCTGTTGGTGATTTGCCGCAGTTTGCCGCCGAATTTGAACAAACCGTCGTGTTCCCTGACCTTGAACGGAAGTTTGAAATTCACTTTGGCCGCCGTGTTGCTGCTGCGAATGATAGTGGCCTGGTCGGTATAGGCACGCACGTCGGAAATCAGGAACGGGCTGGTGATGTCCGTTTCGGGGTTTCGGGCGGTCACGTTCAGGTAGTCGGTATAGAATCCGTCCAAGTTGGTTTGCAGAGGCAGGCTGCGGAAATCGTAAAAACGCCCGTCGTTGGCGCGGTTGTTGCCCACCGACCGGAAAAACAGCCAGTCCATTGTCATTTTGCCCAAGCCGTGTTCGCCGCCGAAGCTGTAGGTCAGGTTGCGGGTGTTGAATTCGCGCGGGTTCACTTGGCGGCGCACGGTGGTGGCGTTGTTGGAAGTCGGGGTCAGCGAGTCGGCATCGGCAAAGCCGAATTGGGCGCGGTTGAAGTCAAACTGCGTGCGTTTTTCGCGGTCCAAGTCGTAGCGTCGGCTGTACATCAGGTTGAAATACACGCTTGACCGGGAATTGAACTTGAAGTCAATCGTGGCCGCCGCGCCGGTGCGGGTGCGCAGGTTTTCCAAGTCGCGGAGGCGGTAGTACGTGGGCAGCACATATTGCCGCGTGCCGATGTTGGTATAGTTGGACGTGTAGTTGTACTGCACCCGGTCGCGGCCGTTTTGGGTGGAGAAATAGCTGCCGCTCAGCGAGATGCCCAGCCGCCCGTCGTCCACGCGGTCATTGGCAAAGAAACGCTGGTTGTAGCTGGCCCGCCCGATGAAATTGGTGCGCTGCGAAATGTTGTTAAAGCCGCCGCCCACTTCCAGTTTGCCCTTGGCCTTCAAGTTCTTGGCCGTCGGGGTTTTCAAGTCCACCGTGCCGCCGATGTTGTCGCCGTCTTGGTCGGGCGTAATGGCCTTGGAAACCTCAATGGACGAAAGCTGGTCCACCGGAATCACCGAAAGTTCTTCGTTGCGCTGGCCGCCGTCCTGCGTGCCCACAATCTGCTCGCCGTTGATGTTCACCGTCGTGAAAGAAGGCGGGGCACCGCGCATCTGCACTTCGCCGCCTTCGCCCCGGTCGCGTTCAATGTTGATGCCCGGCACCCGTTGCAAGGCTTCGGCCACGTTCAGGTCGGGGAAGCGGCCAATCAAATCCGCTGACACGATGTTTTTGATGTTGTCGGCGGTACGCTGTTGGTTCAGGGCTTTTTGCTGGCCTTCCAAGCTGCCTTTCACCACCACTTCGCCCAGTATCTGGAGGTCGGGTATCAAGGCCACGTTCAGTCGTGCGGTGCCGCCTTCGGTCACTTGCACGGTCACTTCTTCGGGCTGGTAGCCGATGTAGTTGATGACCAGCGTTTGCGAGCCTTCCGGCACCAGTGTCAGGGTGAATTCGCCTTTCAGGTCGGTGGCCGTGCCTTTGGTGGTTCCTTTCAGACCCACGCTGGCACCGGGCAAGGGTTCGTTGGTGAGTTTGTCGGTCACTTTGCCCGACACATTGCCGTACAGCACCTTCGCCGGTTTGCGGCTGGGCGTGAGAATAATCTGATTGTCAATGGTTTTGATGGCTACTTCGCTGGTGTCCAACAGTAGCGGCAGCACCTCGTAAATCGTTTTTTCCTGCACGTGTACGTTCACCGGGCGGTTTTTGTCCAAGTGGTTGCTGCTGTACACAAACCGGTAGGGGGTCTGTTGCTCGATTTGCGCAAGGGCGTATTCGACCGTCCGGTTTTCCAAATGGAGGGAGAGCTTGGCCACCTGACTTTGCGCGTGAATCGGGAGTGTTTTTCCCAAAAGGACACCGATGAAAATCCATTGGAACCAAGAAAAGCGACGCATCATAGAATGATGGATTGAATAGTGGTAGATTTTGTTTCTTTAGCCGAAAAATGTCTAATTGTTTATGAGTTTAATACAAATGCAAAGACGACATTCCCAAAAAAGACCCCTACAAGCGGGTGTAAAATTTTGTGGAAAGGGCGAAACCTCACCCCCGGCCCCTCTCCTTTAGAGAGGGGTGTGCCTTGCGATTATCGCGTTTTTTATCCCAAACCTGTTTGGACGGAAGGCTTGGCTATGTTAAACATACACCCCTCTCTAAAGGAGAGGGGCCGGGGGTGAGGTTTTTTTGAGGTTGTTGGTCGCCCCTACAGGGGTTTCGCGTTTTTGGGAGATACTATTTTGATAGGAGCAACTCAATCCTTTGGACTTTGCCACAGCCGTTTTGAGCGTTTTTTGCCTAAAACGGCTGGCGGTGTCATTTTTGATTCACTTCTCCGAACCATCGTTTGTTCATTTTCATTTTTTCATGGAACATTGTAAGGGTCAAAACCCGAAAAATCGTCCTGATGGCATAACCGAAAAATGCGTATGAGTTTGTACGAAGACGATGCACTGCCCGGCAAACTGGCGGCATATCTGGCCGGGGAATTGTCTGCCGCCGAGCGGGAGGCATTGGAAAAACACCTGGCCGAAAATCCCGAATCCGAAAAACTGCACCAGCAAATGCGTTTGATATGGCAACAGAAGTCGGCCCCAGCGTTTGATTCGCAACGGGCGTTTCACAAACTCACCGAACGCATCCGGGCGGAAGGACTTCTGCCCCATGATTCGTCTGCCGAGCCGGACGAAACACCGGTGCGTGTGCTGCGCCTAACGCCGTGGTTGCGCTGGGCGGCGGCCATTGCCCTGCCGTTGGTGGCGGTGGCGGCGTTTTTCTACATGCAAACCCGCCCTGCGCAATCCGTGGCACCGCAAGCCAGCCTGCTCGAAAAAGCGATTCCCGTGGGCCAAAAGTCGTTTCTCACCTTGCCCGACGGCTCCAAAGTGTGGCTCAACGCCGACAGCAAACTGAAATACCCGAAGGTATTTGCCGGCAGCACCCGCGAAGTGTATCTCGAAGGCGAGGCGTTTTTTGATGTGGTCAAGAATCCGAAGCAGCCGTTTGTCATCCGCACGGCCCAAGCCCAGATACAAGTGCTGGGCACGTCGTTTGACGTGAAAGCCTATCCCGACAGCAAAACCGTGGAAACCGTGGTGGTGACCGGAAAAGTAAAAGTATCCGACCCGGCCAACGACAAGAATTTTGTGCTCTTGCAGCCGAACGAAAAAGGCGTGTACCGTGCCGAAAGCCGGAAAATCACCAAAGCAACGGTGGCGCAACAGGAGGAAAAAGCGGAATACGTGGACTGGAAAACCGGGACGCTGGCCTTCCATGACGAAAGCCTCCCCGAAATTGCCGCCAAACTGGAACGCTGGTACGGCGTGAAAGTGGAGGCCGACGAAGCAGCCCTGGCAAGTTGCCGCGTCACCGCCCGCTTCGACAACAACCAGCCGATTGACAAGGTGCTGGACTACATCCGCATGGTGACTCCCATCGAATACACGCAAGACGGAACCGCCATCAAGCTGCACGGCAAAGGATGTGATTAATTCAGAATTAATGTAGCACAT
>JALOMD010000157.1 GCA_025455595.1 Cytophagales bacterium
CCGTCCATTGGCGACCTGCTGCTCAACTGCATGGCCGGACTGGCGGTGGCCGCTTATGCAGTACGCTACTTTTTCCGGTCACAAGCGTGCCGACTCGTGCTGCAACTGTCTCTCCGGGGGCGGTGGGTGGTTGCCGGTTTGCTTCTTTTGGGCGGATTCGGGTTGCTTTCTCTGCATTTCCATTTCCTGCGCACCTTGCCACTCTATTCGCAAATCAACTTGGACATCACCGAAAGCATCCGTTTTCCGGTGTTCCGCGTGTTGTGCCTGGGTGTGTATTGCATCAATTCGGTGCTGTTTTTTTTGGGCGGTTACCTGACGTTGCGTTTGTCGCTGCAGTTTCGGCTGCCGTTCCATTGGTTTCTGGCGGCGGTGGTCGCGTCATCGGTCGTGTACGTTTTGCTCGCCTATCTGACCTACGAATTCCATCCCGAAATCATCATCATCGGCGGGGCGTATTGGCTGCTGGGTTATTATTTCCAGATGCCCCGGTCGGTCGGGCGGCTTACTTACCGGACTTCGATTTATTTTTTCATGACGGCTGCCTTTTGCGCCGGACTGGGGGCTTGGGCCGTTTACGAGATGGAAAGGAACAAGAACCTGGCCGACAAAACGGACTTTGCCCGCAAGCTGCTCTCGGAAAACGACCCGCTGGGCGAGTACCTGCTGCACGAAGCCTCCGAAAACATCAAGAAAGACGCGTTCATCCGGTCGCGGCTGCTGGGCCCGGTTGTCTCGAAACGTGACATTATCACGAAAGTGAAACGGCACTTGGGCAGTTACTTCGACCGCTACGAGGTGAACGTGAAGGTGTTTGACCCGCTGGGCCTGAACCTGCAAGGCGACGACTACCCGCAGAGCTATGCCGATTACGTGGTCAACTTCCAACGGCAGGAGAACGGCCGTTATGTTTACGGCACCGCCTACGACAACCTGTATTTCAAACCGTCCGTGGGCGGTTCGGTTATCGGTGAATATGTGAGCCTGATTACGCTGATGCAAGGCAACACCATCATTGGGTTCGTTACTGTGGATTTGCAGCAGAAACGCGTGGTTTTGTCCGATGTCTATCCCGGTTTGCTGCTCGACAGCCGGCTGGTGGCTCCGCCTGCTTCCCGCAACTACAGCTACGCGATCTACGGAGGCCGGAAACTGATTTACAACGAAGGGATTTTCAATTACGTCCGCGATTTTTCCCCGGCCAAGCTGAGCGACGAGCAACTGTCGGGGGGCGGCTTGGTGGAAGACGGCTACCAGCACATCGGCGTGCACGATCCAAAAAACAAACGGACAGTTGTGGTTTCTTCGGTGCAGTATCGTTTCGCGCGGGTTTTCAGCAATTTCTCCTTCTTGTTCCTCATTCTGGTGTTGGTGGCGGGCGGCTACCTGTTCCTGTACGCAGTCTATTACCAAGCTCCGCTGGCCCGCACCGGGTTCTCTACCCGCATCCAGATTTACCTGAACTTGGCGTTTTTCCTGCCGCTCATTACCGTGAGCGTGGTGACGGTGAGCCTGCTGAGTGCCAATTACCGCGAAAACCTCACGCAGTCGTATTTCGACACGGCCGAAAACATTGCCGACGAGTTGCGTTTTCGCCTCGACGATTTGCTGAAAAGCGGCCAAATCACCGAATACCTTGCTTCGGAGATTGACGAGATGGCCCGCCACACGCAGTCGGACGTGAACATTTTCGGCACTGACGGCCGACTGCTGCTTTCCAGCCAGAACCAGATTTACGAAAACGGACTGCTGTCGCCTTATGTGAACCGGCAGGCTTGGCACGCCATTGCGCGGCAAAACCACATACGGCAACAACTCTCCGAGTCGGTGGGCCGCCTGCAGTACAACTCCGTTTACGTGGGCATCCGTGACCCCGACGACAAACGGCTGCTGGGTATTCTCAGTATCCCGTTCTTCGATTCGCGGGCCGAGCTTGACGAACAGATTATAGAAGTGCTGTCTGTAATTCTTGACATTTTCACGTTGGTGTTCATCGGCTTTCTGGCCTTGTCTTACCTCGCCTCGCGGCTGCTCACGGTGCCTTTGCAACTGATTGCGCAAAAACTGGCCAAAACGTCGCTGCAAACGGAGAACGAGCCGCTGGTGTGGAATTCAGACGACGAAATCGGGCTGTTGGTGGGCGAGTACAACCGGATGGTGCGCAATCTGGAGGAAAGCAAGCAAGCCTTGGCCCGTGGCGAGAAGGAGTCGGCGTGGCGCGAAATGGCCCAGCAGGTGGCGCACGAAATCAAGAACCCGCTCACGCCGATGAAGCTGACACTGCAACACCTGCAACGCACGCTGATGAGCCAAAGCCCCGACACGGTTGACCGGGCCGGGCGTTCCATTGCCACGCTGATTGAGCAAGTGGACACCCTTAGCGACATCGCTACGTCGTTTTCGGCTTTCGCCAAGATGCCGATTCCGAAGGAAGAACGGTTTGACGTGGCCGAAGTGCTGCGCCAGACCACCAACCTCTACGGCACCGACCCGACGGTACGTTTGGAAACGGACATTGCCGAAAAAAGCTGCCCGGTAAAAGGCGATGCCCAACTGATGAGCCGCATCTTTACCAACTTGATTATCAACGGCATACAGTCGGTACCCGAAGGCAGGCAACCGCACATCGGCGTGTCGCTGCACCGGCAAAACGGCCACGTCATCGTCACCGTGGCCGACAACGGCACCGGCATCCCAGACACCATCCGCAGCAAAGTGTTCCTGCCGCATTTCAGCACCAAAATGTCAGGCTCAGGCATCGGGCTGGCGGTAGCCAAGCGGGGCGTTGAACACGCAGGCGGCCAAATCTGGTTCGAAACTGTGGCCGGAGAAGGCACCACATTCTACGTACAATTGCCCGTTGTTAATTCAGAATGATGAATGTAGAATTCAGCGGACGTTTTGGGCAAAAACTGCTTAAAACGCCTTACGCAAGAAAACAGCACACGGATTGAACGGATACGACAGATTTGCACGGATTAAAATCCGTTTTTTATCTATTGCATCCGTCCAATCCGTGTGCTGTTTTTCACGCTACTGGGCTACGCTTTGGTGTATGCTGGCAGAAAACATCAGGCGTTTTGAGCATTTTTTGCCAAAACGCCTTTGCTTTCTGAATTCTCAGATCAAAACAAGATAAAAACTGCGTGCTTGAAAGTCCTCAGCCAATTGCTTACTCAAGACTAAAGACGCAAGACTCATGACTTTTTAGTTTTAATTCTGAATTACCTCCCGTTCCACCACTTTCTTGAAATACTCGTAGGTGATTTTCAGCCCCTCGGCGCGGGATACTTTCGGCTCCCAGCCCAGCAGTTTCCGGGCCAGCGTGATGTCCGGCTGGCGTTGCTTCGGGTCGTCTTGGGGCAGCGGCTTGTAAACCAGCTTTTGCTGCGTGCCGGTCAGCTTGATGATTTCCTCGCCGAACTCCTTGATGGTGATTTCCGACGGATTGCCGATGTTCACCGGATGCGCGTAGTCACTCATCAACAAGCGGTAAATGCCTTCGATCAAATCGTCCACGTAACAGAACGAACGGGTTTGGCTGCCGTCGCCGAAGCAGGTGAGGTCTTCGCCGCGCAACGCCTGCCCGATGAACGCAGGCAGCACCCGGCCGTCGTCGAGGCGCATCCGGGGGCCGTAGGTGTTGAAAATCCGCACGATGCGCGTCTCCACGCCGTGGTAGGTGTGGTAGGCCATGGTCATGGCTTCTTGGAAACGCTTGGCTTCGTCGTACACGCCGCGCGGCCCGACGGGATTCACGTTGCCCCAGTAGTCCTCCTTCTGCGGATGCACCAGCGGGTCGCCATAGACTTCCGAGGTGGAGGCCACCAAAATGCGTGCACCTTTGGCCCGCGCCAAGCCGAGCAAATTGTGCGTGCCCAGCGAGCCGACTTTCAGCGTCTGAATCGGAATCTTGAGGTAGTCAATCGGGCTGGCCGGTGAGGCGAAGTGCAGGATGTAGTCCAACTGCCCCGGCACGTGTACGAACTTCGATACGTCGTGGTGGTAAAACTCGAAGTTTGGCAACTTGAAAAGGTGCTCGATGTTGCGCAAGTCGCCCGTAATCAGGTTGTCCATCGCAATCACGTGGCAGCCTTCTTTAATGAACCGGTCGCACAAATGCGACCCCAGAAATCCGGCTCCGCCGGTGATGAGTACACGCTTCATCTACAATGAATGAATGGTGAATGATAGAATGAATGAATAACTGAAAGCAGCCGTTTTTGGCGTTCCCGCTACCGACCACGCCGGGTGCGTGGCAGGCGGGTCGGGACAGGCAATTGCGGGATTTGACAATTTTTGCTTAAAACGCATTGGCTGCCGGTTCCACCGGGCGATGCCCGGTGCTGGCGCATCACGCTCTTTCAGGGCTTTCATGCGGCGTTTTGGGCAAAAATTGCCCAAAACGCTTTTCTGACCTCTTATCTCTGACCTCTGACCTTAAGAACTAACTACGTCCCGGCCAATGCTGAAATAAGTGTAGCCGAGTTCGCGCATTTGGTCGAGTTCGAATACGTTGCGGCCGTCGAAGATGACCTTGTTTTTCAGCAGCGTGTCAATCCGCTCGAATTCCGGCGAACGGAATTCCGGCCACTCGGTCACGATGAACAGCGCGTCGGCACCGTCCAGCGCGTCATACGGGTCTTTGGCGTAGTAAACGTCGCCGTCCAGCGTGCGTTTCACGTTTTCCATCGCTTCCGGGTCGTAGGCCCGCACTTTGGCTCCGGCTCCGAGCAGTTCCTTGATGTTCACCAAAGCCGGTGCCTCGCGGATGTCGTCGGTGTACGGCTTGAAAGCCAGCCCCCAAACGGCGATGGTTTTGTCGCTGAGGTCGTGCTTGAAATGTTGTTTGATTTTGGGAATCAGCTTGGTTTTCTGGTCTTCATTGATGTCCATCACCGCTTCCAAGATCTTGAAATCGTAGTCGTACTCCTCCGAGGTTTTGTGCAACGCCTGCACGTCTTTGGGGAAGCAACTGCCGCCGTAGCCGATGCCCGCGAACAAAAACCGCTTGCCGATGCGCGAGTCGGTGCCGATGCCGCGCCGGATGTCGTCCACGTTGGCTCCCACCTTTTCGCACAAGTTCGCGATTTCGTTCATGAATGTGATTTTCGTAGCCAAAAACGCGTTGGCGGCATATTTGGTCATCTCCGCCGACCGTTCGTCCATGAAGATAATCGGGTTGCCTTGGCGCACCAGCGGGGCGTAGAGCTTGCTCATTACCTTGCGGGCTTTCTCGGAGTTGGTGCCAATCACCACGCGGTCGGGCTTCATGAAATCTTCCACGGCCACGCCTTCGCGCAAGAATTCGGGGTTTGAAACCACGTCGAACAGTTCTGTGCTGGCGTTTTTGGCGATGCGGGCGTGTACTTTCTCGGCAGTGCCGACGGGCACGGTGCTTTTGTCAACCACCACGGCGTAGTTTTCGAGCAGCGGGCCGAGGTCGTCGGCCACTTTCAGGACGTATTTCAGATCGGCCGAGCCGTCTTCGCCGGGCGGCGTGGGCAGGGCCAAGAAAATGATTTCGGCATCTTTTATGCCCTCGGCCAGGTTGGTAGTGAACTTCAGGCGGCCTTCTTTGATGTTCCGCTCAAAAAGCACTTCCAAGCCGGGTTCGTAAATGGTGATGACTCCGTTTTTGAGTTTTTCAATCTTGTTTACGTCAATATCCACGCAGGTGACGCGGTTTCCGGTTTCGGCAAAGCACGTTCCGGTGACCAAGCCGACATATCCGGTTCCGACAACAGCAATTTTCATAAATGATTTGGGATGGTTTTTGTAAGGATGTTTAAGGCCAAGGGTCTTGGTTTGCGTCTGAACAACAGCGCGGTGGGCATGTAAGATTTACCAGTGTTGATACATTCCCGGCACCAAAAGTAAATACAAGCTTGAGATTTTCCCGGTTATTTTTTCGTGTTTTCGACTGAACCAATTCACGTCGTTCCGAGAAACTGTATTAACAGAACATTTTTTTGAATATTTTCCGCAAACATTCGATATTACGGTACGTTATCAATCGTTTACCGTTTTGCGTTTGCCGTTAAACGTTTTTAGGTAAAAAACACTTAAAACGTTTAACGGCAAACGTTATAACGACAGGGAGGCGGATTCTGTGGATGTCCTACGAACCACACAGCACGCCTTACCTGTGAACCCAAGCGTTTTAAGCAAATTTTGCCCAAAACGGCAAACGAAAAACGGTAAACGTCAAACGCAAAACGAAAAAAGCTATGGTAGCAGATGCATTGGAAAACCTTGAACTGATTGCGCAAAGCACGCGAGACTTCGCGCAGAAACACATCCGCCCCTACGTGCGCGAATGGGACGAGACGCAGGCGTTCCCGGCCGAGACGCTTCACCGGCTCGGCGAACTGGGGCTGATGGGCGTGCTGGTGCCCGAACTCTACGGCGGCGCGGGCCTGAACTACGCCGCCTACGTAACGGCCATCATCGAACTGTCGAAAGTGGACGGAGCCGTCGGGCTTTCGATGGCAGCGCACAACTCGCTGTGTACCAACCACATTTTGCAGTTTGCCAACGAAGAGCAAAAGCATCATTACCTGCCCAGGCTGGCCTCCGGCGAGTGGATCGGC
>JALOMD010000158.1 GCA_025455595.1 Cytophagales bacterium
CAGTTTTGCCACGAAAACCGGATCGTTTTCGGCCACCAACTTACGAATGCGCGTCAGTCGGTCATTGGCTTTTTCGTAGTACGAGTCGTCGAGCATGGTGCTCACCACGGCGGTGTACAGTTCCATCGGCGCATCCAGCCGATACGCTTTGCCGCCCATGTAGTTGGTCACTACATTTTTGTCTTTGGCAGTAGTGTTGAATTTCATAGTTGTAGTTAAGTTAAAAAGGTGATAAACGACACTTTTTATTGAGACCTCATCCCGGTCCCTCCCCGATGTGTCGGGGCAGGCCTCCTGCTGAGAGGGGTGACTTTTCAACCATACGAGCCTTTCGTACAGACAGGTTCGGGACAAGGAGCCAATCAAATCGCGAGGTGCACCCCTCTCCCGACGGGAGAGGGGCCGGGGGTGAGGTCTTTTATTGAAAATTCGCTGGTTTTACAGTCTTTTTTGAATCTTTATATCCGCACAAACATTCTCAATTGTTTTTTCAATGCTTCCGGATTCCATTTCAGCAACATCAGCAATTCATCCATGTACTGAAATCCTATCGGCGATTTTTGCTCAATTTGATAGAGCTGATCTGCAAATTCAGCGTTCACCGTTGTCTGTTCCACCAAGTCGAGTTGTACACGAATGTGTTTTTCAGTTAAAACACTGTCAGAAACCTCTTCGGCGATAGAAACGCGGCATTTGGGACACACTAAACTGAGTTGGTTTTCAGTATCAGAACCGTGACGTTGGCGTGCCCAAAAATGAGGTCGGTGTTTGATGTTTATCAATACAGCGTCTTTTTGCCATACATAGCTGCCGCTTCTGTTTATTTCTATGTTTTCAGTCTTTTTTATCAAAAATCCCGAAACTCGGTGGCAACATTTTTTACAAGTCAAGTAAAACATAATACAGGTGTTTTGATGTGTTGCGTCATTGAACGATACAAAGTTGAGCAGCTACTGCGCAGTCTTTCTGCGTAGTAAAAAATATTTTTGCAAAAACCTCTAATAAATTGACAATCAGCAACTTAACAACTGTCATTTTTCAATTTTATAGTAGTCTGTACGGGAGTCGAACCCGTATTTTCAGATTGAAAATCTGATATCCTTAGCCCTTAGATGAACAGACCGTTAAATGGAAGCAGTAGGATTGGCTTCGCCGAACTTACGTTTCGAACCTACTCAGCCCACAAGGGCAACAGATTTACAGTCTGCTCCGGCTCTCCAACTCCGGCGTACTCCCGTTGATAAAAAACAGAGGCTACAGACGAAAAGAGGCTTTTGGTTGTTTCAAAACGAAGGAACTCTCTTCTACGGCACTCTGGGTTCAATTGATAGAATTTTGTAAAAATTGCCCAAAACGCTGTTTGTGCAGTTCAAAAAGCCGCGTCTGCCGTTTTGGTCAATCCCGACTTGTCGGGACGCTTAGTAGATTCGGTAAATAAAAGAGGCAACAAGCGAAGAGTCTCCTATTGGCTCTTGCGAGCAAGTTGTGTCCTGATCGATTAGACGACCCCGACGCATCGGAGACAGGGCTTTCACCTGCATCTCAACCTTGGAACGAAGTATGACTTTTCTACGGCACTCTTTTTAATTTTGAATGAGTGAATGAGTAAGTGAGTAAATAAAGGTTTTGCCTTTCTCACAGATTCTATTTTTCATTTGCTCATTTACTCAATTACGCATTCACTCATTTAAAATTTGGTCGGGGTGGCAGGATTCGAACCTGCGACTCCCTGCTTCCAATGCAGGTGTGCGACCGGGCTGCACTTCACCCCGAAAATCAATTTTGAATCCACTATACACGTTTCCGCGTACGACAGTTTAGCAAACTGTTCCGTTACCGTTCCGGCACCTCTCCGGGTTTTGACAAACTTTTCGCATTAGGTGCGTCCTCACTTGAACGATCCCGACACGTCGGGAGCTGTTTTACACCAGCATCTCACCGAAGCGAACAGACCGATTCAGGGTCGGTACTGTCTTGCATTTCTTCAACTTTTCGCGGCAGGTACGTCTTGGAAGTTAAACGACTCCGGTGTACCGAAAGCGGGATTCCCACCCGCATCTTGCCTTGGCGAACAGCCACTTCCGCTATGCGGAGGGACTTTCTTTTTCAATGAGTAATCTCTGGAAAAGGCAAAACCTTCTTATTTACTCAATTACTCATTCACTCATTTGCCCATTTGATTAGCGGTCTGTACGGGAATCGAACCCGTATCTCATGGGCGACAGCCAAGCATCGTAGCCATTAGACCAACAGACCAGTTTTCATCCTTGCGCGGCAACCGGCGTACATGCCATCCGCTTCCGCCAAAGAACGTTTGCCGGTTGCCACTTGCGGATGGCAGGAATCCAATCCAGAATTATGAATTTGGAATTCAGAATTTTGAGTGAATCTGCAGCATCGCCGCTTTTCCAATTCTTAATTCTAAATTGGTTCGTTGCTCCGGGACGAGTCGAACGTCCATCTTCTGAGTCAAAGTCAGAAAGCTTTAGCCTTTAGCCGACAGAGCAGTGTTTGCCAATATGTCAAAGAGCATTTTCAGAAATCAGCAAGTCGTTACTTTCTGAATACTCTGAATGAATTGAAATTAAATACTTGTACGCTTTTGCGTTTTCATCGCCGGTCTTTCCTTGTCAAGCCGCGTGGCTCGGATTCGGAACGGGCGGAAAATAAAAAACCCGAATCTTTTGGATTCGGGTCGTATAGCTGTGTGTAAAATTGCTGAGTAAAACTATCTCGCATCAGCAGTTAGGCTACACATACATACGCCCGAACGCATTCCCTCTACGTTACTATCATTCTTCATGCCGAAGAACGGTAGTGAGCAGGGGGTTGCTTGACGATATGTAATGTGCCGTAACATGCTTTTGTAAATGTTTAGTTTCGAAAGTTTATTCCGAAGACGCTGCAAAGGTAAACGAGGTAAAATCAGATTTGCAAACTTTCGTCCGTAATATTTTTCCGCGCAGGTGGCAAACTCCAAAATTATTCAAGCAAAAAACTGTCAAAAATGCAATTTTGTGACAGTCTAAAAAGTTGGCTTGAAGCGGTTTTAACTACTCGGTTTCTTGGAAGGGTGCAAAACAAAAAAATCTCCAAAAATTTTTGGAGATTTTTCGTCTTTCGAGCGGGAAACGGGACTCGAACCCGCGACCTGAGGCTTGGGAAGCCGCCGCTCTACCAACTGAGCTATTCCCGCTTGTGCTTTGCCAATTTAGCAAAAGTGCGTTTCGCGACAAAGTTTCGTCCGACATTTTGTGAGGTTGCGCAGCCACTGGGGCTGGAGGTGTTTTGAGCAAATCCTGCTCAAATTGTAAATCCCGCAAACGGCGGGAACGCAAGGCGGCACAGTCGCCCATGCAATCCGTTTTGGGCAATTTTTGCCCAAAACGGCAATAAAAAACTCCCGTGCGATGCACGGGAGTTTGGATCGGTTACGGCTTAGGCAAACCGGATGGCGGTTTCCTTGGCTACTTTTTTCAGCACGTCGGTGATGCTGTCGTCGAATTTGCCTTTGCGCAAATCGGCCAGCGTTTCCTTGTGGTTTGTGCTGAGTATCAGCAGGTATTCTTTTTCAAAGTCCTTCATTTTGTTCACCGCCACGTTGTCGGTGAAGCCGTTGGTCGAAGCGTAAATCATGGCAACTTGCTGCTCGACCGGCACAGGCGAAAACTGCGCCTGTTTCAATACCTCTTGGTTGCGACGGCCACGCTCAATCACCAGTTTGGTGGCGGCGTCCAAGTCGGAGCCGAACTTGGCAAAGGCTTCGAGTTCGCGGAACTGCGCTTGGTCGAGCTTCAGCGTACCGGCCACTTTTTTCATGGCTTTGATCTGGGCGTTGCCACCCACGCGGCTCACCGAAATACCCACGTTGATGGCCGGACGGATACCGGAGTTGAACAGGTTCGACTCCAGGAATATCTGCCCGTCGGTAATTGAAATCACGTTAGTCGGGATGTACGCCGATACGTCGCCGGCTTGCGTTTCGATAATCGGCAAAGCCGTCAACGAACCGCCACCTTTCACGTGCCCTTTCAGTGAATTGGGCAGGTCGTTCATGTCTTGCGCAATGCTGTCCGAAGCGTTGATTTTGGCGGCCCGTTCCAGCAAGCGGCTGTGCAGATAGAATACGTCGCCCGGGTACGCCTCGCGTCCCGGCGGACGGCGCAGCAGCAGCGAAACTTCGCGGTAAGCCACGGCTTGTTTGGAAAGGTCGTCGTAAATCACCAATGCCGGGCGGCCTGTGTCACGGAAATACTCGCCGATGGCCGCACCCGTGAACGGCGCGAAGAACTGCATCGGGGCCGGGTCGGAGGCCGAGGCGGCCACTACCACGGTGTAGGCCATGGCACCGCCTTTTTGCAAAGTGTTCACCACTTGGGCTACCGTCGAGGCTTTTTGGCCGCAAGCCACGTAGATACAGAAAACCGGCTCGCCACGGTCGTAATACTCGCGTTGGTTCAGGATGGTATCCAGCGCAACGGTCGTTTTGCCCGTTTGCCGGTCGCCGATGATCAACTCGCGTTGGCCGCGGCCAATCGGAATCATCGCGTCAATGGCTTTGATGCCGGTTTGCAGGGGTTCGTTCACGGGCTGGCGGTAGATTACACCGGGAGCTTTGCGTTCCAGCGGCATCTCGAACATCGGGCCGTCCAACGACGGGCCGCCGTCAATCGGCTGGCCGAGGGTGTTCACCACGCGGCCCACCATACTGTCGCCCACTTTGATGGCGGCGATTTTCCCGGTGCGCCGCACCGTGTCGCCTTCCCGGATACCGCTGTAATCGCCCAGCGTCACAGCACCTACGTTGTCTTCTTCGAGGTTCAGCACCAAGCCGCTCACGCCGTTGTTGAACTCCAGCAATTCGCCGGCTTGTGCTTTGGAAAGTCCGTAAATGCGGGCCACGCCGTCGCCTACTTGCAGCACGGTACCAACTTCTTCGAGTTCGGCCTCGGTGCGGGCGTTGGCCAACTGCGCCCTTAAAATGGATGAAACCTCGTCGGGTCTTACTGCTACTGACATATTATCAATGATGGAATGAACAGAGTGAATATAAAGCTAAAATGAATCTTGACTGTGTGACGCTGAATGACGAACAGACTGGCGGTTAGGAACTTCTGCTTTTTTTCGGATTTTTCCAGTTGTGTTTCGGCTGTCAAAGCGTTTTGGCAAAAAAACGCCCAAAACGCCGTTCGGTACAATTGTATTTTTCCCAGAGGCTTGTATTCTCCTGTCAAGCACCGGTTTTGGCCAACTGCTGGCCCAAGCGTTGCAGTTTCCCTTTCACCGATTCGTCAATCTGTCGGTCGCCGACTTGGAGCAGGAAGCCGCCAATCAACTGTGCGTCCACTTTTTCTGTCAGTTCCACGCCTTGCTTGCCACTGGCCTTGCGAACCATTTCTTCAAACTGGCTGCGCAGGTTTTCGTCAATCGGGAAAGTGGTGATTACGGTCGCCTCTTGGATTCCTTTGTACTGGTTGTACAACCGATGAAAAGTACGCGCAACTTCAAACAGAATCTCCTCGCGGTTTTTGCGTGTAATGATTTCAAAAACGGAATAGGAGACGGGATGTACACGGCTTTGGAACAACTCGCGCAGCACGGCCATTTTCTTCAAGTGCGACACAATGGGGCTTTGCCACAGGCTCAGCAAACTGCGGTTTTCTTCACAAGTGCGCACAAACAACTGCATGTCGGCGTGGACTTCTTCCAACACATTCGATTCAACTGCCAAGTCTAACAAGGCTTTGGCGTATCGGGCGGCGGCTCTGCTTTCGGCCATGTTTGCTAATTCAGAATTAAGAATTCAGAATGTAGGATTGCCCCGGCTTCTGAATCTTTGATATGTAATGTCTAAAGTTTGGTAAAAATGCCTGAAACGCATTGGTATGTAAGCGTTTTAGGCAAAAAATGCCTAAAACGCCAACGTTTAGTTCAGGTTCGAGTCTTCCACCATCCTGTTGACGAGTGTCCGTTGCGCGGCTTCGTCTTTCAGTTGCCCGCGCAGCACTTTCTCGGCAATTTCCAACGACAGGCTGGCCACTTGCTGCCGGATGTCTTGGATGGCGGCTTGGCGTTCCTGCTGAATGGCCTGGCGGGCGGCTTCTACGGCGCGGTTGCCTTCGGCAGCGGCTTTGTTTTTTGCTTCTTCAATCAGGCCGTCGGCGGTTTGGCGGGCTTGGCGCAACATGGCATCGCGTTCGGCGCGGGCTTCTTCCAGTAACTTTTCGTTGTCAGCTTTCAGACGCGTCATTTCCAGCTTGGCCTGCTCGGCCGACTTCAGGGCGTTTTCAATGGAATCTTCGCGTTCTTTCAAAGCACCCGTAATAGGCTTCCAAGCGAATTTGCTCAACAGCCACAAAATCAAGATGAAAACCACGAATTGCCAAAAGAGCAATCCCAGTTCCGGCGACAAAATATCGGCTGCGAATACGGCGGTCAATGCGTGCATGATTTTAAAGTCTTGGGTCTTGGGTCTTTAGTCTTGAGTAGAAAAAAGACACTTCAAGACGATGATTGTCAATAACTTATGTTTTTGCCTCCGAAATCCCGAAGTGAATCATTGGTTCTTTTTCATTGAAATTCCCGCTTCCGGCCCAATGCCGAGAAGCGGGAATCTTGGTTTTAGCGGGTTGCAATCAAGAAGCAAATCACCAAACCGAACAGGGCGGCACCCTCAATGAGGGCGGCCGAGATAATCATTGCGGTTTGAATTTTGCCCGATGCTTCCGGCTGGCGTGCAATGGCTTCTGTTGCGCTGCCACCGATGCGACCAATGCCCAGACCTGCGCCTAACGCTACCAGACCTGCGCCGATACCGGCACCCAAGATGGCGGTACCCATTTCGCCAGCGGCTTGAAGAAGAACAGTAAGTAACATGAAAAAGAACTGATTAAGTGAAACAAATCCCGCCGCAATCCGGCGGAATGTCTTGGTGGCTCGACGGTATCGAAGCCGGGTCAATGTCCAAGGTCGTCGTGGCTTTCGTGGCCTTCCACTGCGCTACCGATGTACATCGAAGAAAGCAGCGTGAAGATGTAGGCTTGCAAAACAGCCACCAGCAATTCGATGCCGTTCAAAAACAGCACGAACGGAACCACCACGCCACCCACGAACACGTTCCTGAACATGAAAATCAGGCCGAGCAAGCTTAAGATAATGATGTGACCGGCGGTAATGTTGGCAAACAGACGAATCATCAGAGAGAACGGCTTGGTCAGGATGCCGATCAGTTCAATCGGAATCATGATGGGCCAAAGGGCTTTGGGAACGGGCGGCGCAAAGATGTGGCCCCAGTAGTAGCGGTTGCTGCGTATGTGCGTGGCGATGAGTGTAGCCACAGCCAGGAACAGCGTCACGGCGATGTTGCCCGTTACGTTGGCTCCTCCCGGCAACAAGCCGAGCAGGTTGTTGAACCAGATGAAAAAGAAAACAGTGAGCAGATACGGCAGGAACTTCTCGTACATCGGATGGCCGTGTTTGTCTTTGCCGTGGATGTTGGCCTTGGCAATGTCGTCGCGGATGAAGACGACAATCGGCTCGAACAACGACTGCAAGCCTTTGGGGGCTTGGCCCGACCGTTTTTTGTAGGCCGACGCAATGGAACCGAAAACCACCACCAACAAAATGGCACTCAAAAACAGCGACGCAACGTTTTTGGTGATGGAAAAATCATAAAACTTCCGCGACGGGTCGGTTGCCTTTAGTTTGCCGTCGGCTTCGTCAATGTAAAAGCCTTTGTACGTATGCTTTTCGTGGCCGCTTTCGTGATGGCCTTCGGCGTGGAAACGACTTGACGAGAACACTTCCAGCCCTTCGCCGGGAATGTACAAAATGACGGGAAGCGGCAGCGTTACGTGTGTGTGGCCGATGGTGGCGAAATGCCATTCGTGCGAGTCGGCTACGTGGTGGGTAATCATCTCGCCGATGTTGAAAGGCTTGTCGGCTTGTGCGGCGTGGCCTTCTTCCGGCGTTTGGGCCATTAGCCCTTTGTTCGCAGAGAAAAGAACTAATACACTGATAATCAGAAAACTATGTATTCTTCGGCTGATCATGGAGATATCCCTCACGGGAGGCTGTCTGAATTGCGGCGCAAGTTAGTCAACAACCAATGAATTTCAAAACCGACGTACAGGAAATAAAGTAGAAAAAAGTTGCCCAAAAACGCAACCAAGCCGTCGGCATTGCGGCGCACGAGGGTAAGGATGAAAACCAAGCTCGTAATCAGCCGGACGAACGTGAACAACAGGTAGGGAACCATGATGTTGTCGCGGTCTTTGGCGAGGCGGCTCTGCAAATACCAGTGACCGGCCGCTGTTACTACAAACAAAAACCCAAGCATGAGCCAAACCTGCGGATGCACCCACGCCGGAAACACCAGCCCGGTTAAGAACCAAGCTACTGCCAAAGCCGCACTGAAAACAAGCAGACGAAACATGGGTTTAGATCAGAGGTCAGAGTTAAGAGGTCAGCAAAAAGTAAGCAGTGGCAGTGGCAGTTGGCGGGGTTGAAAGCGTTTTGGGCAATTTTTGCTCAAAACGCCTGTTGTTGCAGGAATTTATTCTGTAAAAATCGTGTAAC
>JALOMD010000159.1 GCA_025455595.1 Cytophagales bacterium
AGCAGGGCGTTTTGGGCAAAAATTGCCCAAAACGCCGCTCCCTGTATTTTCCGAAATCTCAACGCTGAAATCGTTTCCTACCTTTTCGCTTGTTGCGGTGCGTTTTCTTTTTCTTCCATCAGTTTGCTCATGTTCTTGGCCGAAACACTGTCGGGCAGCACGTTTGCCATGGCAACTTGCACTTTGTTCATGAACCCGGAAACCACTTTTCTATCGCCTTTCATCAGGGCATCGAAGCCGTCTTGGGCCACCTTGGCGGCATCGTTCGACTTCGCCATTTCGGCGGCGTTGGTCTCTTCGGCACCAGCTTTGTTGAAGAAATCGGTGTCGGTGGCACCGGGCAACAAGGCCGTCATGGTCACGTTGGTGTCTTTCAGTTCCTCGGACAACGCCTCGCTGAACGACAGCACAAATGCCTTCGTGGCCCCGTAAACGGCCATCAGCGGGTTGGGCATCGTGCCGGCAATGGAGGCCAATTGCAGCACTTTGCCGTTGTTGCGGGCCACCATTTCCTTGAGGAACAGTTTGGTAAGATGCACCAGCGAAGCGATGTTCAACTGAATGATTTCCAGTTCTTTGCGCAGGTCGGTTTCGGTGAAGAAGCCATGCTCGCCCATGCCTGCGTCGTTCACCAGCACGTCCACGCGCAGGTTGCGGCTTTGCACTTCGCGGTACAATTGGTCAGGCGACTCCGGCTTGCTCAAGTCGCTGGCGATAGGTATGACGCGGCCGCCGAACTCGCGTTCGAGGTTTTCGGCTACGGTTTGCAAGGTGCCTTGGTGGCGGCCCACGATAATCAAATTGTAGCCTTCACGGGCGAAGATGCGGGCCAACTCGTAACCGATGCCGCTGGAGGCTCCGGTAATCAATGCGGTCTGGTTCATGTCGTCGGGTGTTTGGTGAAGAAAATCAGTTTGCGACGAAACCGAAAAAAGCGTACCCGACGAAACCAATTCAGAATTATGAATTCAGAATTCAGAATGGGATGTATTCAGCTCAGAATGGGATGTATTCAGCAATTTGGCACAAGGGGCGTTTTGGCAAAAATTGCTTGAAACGCAACCTCACCCCCGGCCCTCCCGACACGTCGGGGCAGGCTTCCCAAGGGAGAGGGGTGTGCCTTACGATGAACCGAGCCTTTCGTCTCAAAGCTGTTTGTACATAAGGCTCGCCCGGTTGAAAAGTCACCCCTCTCCCTTGGGAGAAGCCTGTCCCGACTTGTCGGGAGGGCCGGGGGTGAGGCCCTTGTCCAAAATGGCGCGTTAACTTTTCACCATTCATTTTTCGCTTTTCACTCTTCCAAACACCAAGACCAACCCTTGCGGCACGGCCGCCCAGAAGCCGCCGTAGGGGATGAACACGATTCCGGCTACGGCCACCAGCACCATGAGCCAACCGGCGGCACGGGGCAATTGCAACCGCTTCACGTACAGAATCCAGTGGAGCAGATAGCCGACAAACAGCATGACCACGCCGACGTAGTAGTACCAAAACGCCGCCTGCCGGTCATAGGCAAAGCCGATGGAATTGAAAAGGCCCGCCCGCAGGATGTCGCGGAACGGGCTGTGGAAAATGACAAGTCCGAAAACAATGTGCAGCAAACCCGCCGTGGCGAAGGTAAGGCCGATGTACGGGTAAATGGAACGGAGAAGCCGCATGATGCCGTTGGTTGCGTCGGTTGTCGGCAAGCGAATCAGCCGACGCAATCGGCTGCTAAAAAGCGTATGCCCGCGCGTATGGCCGCACCAGCGGCGGCAAGTAACGGAGCAGTTCGCTGTGGCGGTCGGTATCCAGACGTTCGCTGATGTAGCCAAGGATGTACCGCACCGACTGCTCGGTTTCTGACGGGTCGGAGAAGTCAAGAAAAGCCAACTTGCCAGCCTTCTGGCGCACCAGCACCAAGAAATCAGACGCCTCGGGCGACACCGAGGGCAAGTCGGCGGTGCTCCAGTTCTCCACGAATACGCCTTTCATCGGGTGTGGCAGCAGCATGAGCAAAGCAATGGCATCGTCAAGCCGCAACAAGTCGCGCAGGGTGTGCAACACGGTGCGCAACACACGGACACCTTTTTCACTGTCGCCGTCCCAACGCAATTCGCGGGTCAGGGCCAGCAGTTCGGGATGGATTTCGTTTTGGTGAGCTTCAATGATGGTTATCATGGCACCGCCCCTCCTGCGGGCGGGCAAAAGCTGGAAAAATACAACAAAACAAAGGTAGGTTCTGGCAACACACGCAATAGATGACGTGTTTGCTTGCTTTCCATGATTTTCGTCACCAAAACACGACGGTGCCGCCTTTCATGCGCCGGGGAGCGTTTTTTCAGACCAGATGGAGGGCAAGTACAAAGTCTTGGGTCTTGGGTAAAAAACAGTGACTGTTTAAGATTTTCCGTTTTGGTCATTTTTTGCCCAAAACGCACCGACTGTAGGGGCGGGGCTTGCCCCCGACACGTCGGGGCAGGCTCCCGCCCTTGTTTCCCACAGTGCCGAGCCTGCACGACAGAGGGCGGGGGTAAGCCCCGCCCCTACGATTCGGAACCAAAAGCCTAAATGGTAAACAGTCTCACAGGCTTCCAAACATTGAAAACCAGTGCATTGGAAATGAATTTTCTTTTCAGAATAGACTAACCTAAATACGCGCGGGTAATTAGGAAAACGGCTACTTAACTAACGGGACAGCCTGACGGTTAGCGAAACGGTATCGGTCGCGTTGGGCGGTTGCAAAAAGCTATATACTTCGACGAAAAATGCCGTGTTCCCCCGGCTAAAGCCGGGAGCCTGCCCCGACCTGTCGGGGGCAAGACATTGAAAGTCCCTTTCGGAGACTGTTTTGAGTCCCGCCAAGGCGGGACTTGCCCCGTTTTGCCCCCGACAGGTCGGGGCAGGCTCCCGGCTTTAGCCGGGGGAACACGGCGTTTTGGGCAAAAATTGCCCAAAACGCCCTTCGCTCTTCCGGACTTGCCTCTCCGTTTGGCAAGCCAGAAGCCCTCCGGGGCGAATCGCAGACGCGCGGCCGCACAACTGCGCCCTTCATGGCTATAAAAAAACAATGCAAAGTAACATTTCGGGGATTCAAAGTAAAGACTTTCTTGTTAAGAAATGGTAACTTTACGAGACGAAAATCACTTCGCCAAAAGCGGAGTCGTACACAAACAGCGAGTTTGCATGTCTCGGCTGTTGGCCGAACCAAACGCTTGTTTTGCGCAAGCGTGGTGTAACACAAATGGATCGGTGCCGGAAGTTCCCGGCTGGTAACCGCTTGTCGGTGATTGGGTTCGCATTGAGGGATTTGTGTTTCCATTTTTTTCACATCCGGCCATGAAAACAATTGTTGTTCCTACCGACTACTCGGAAAACGCGTGGTGCGCCGCCGAGTACGGTGCTCACCTCGCCCAGCGCACCGGCGCACGGCTGGTGCTGTTCCACGCCGTAGAAATGCCGCTCGTCACCGACGAGATTACCGCCACCTTGCCTCCTCTGGACGCACTGAACCAACGCCACCTGCAACGGCTCGACGAGATGGCCGTTCAAATGAGCCATCGGTTCGATATTCGTGTGGAGCACCGGCTGCGGGTTGGACACCCGTCGGTTGCGTTGAATCAAGTGTTCCGCGAAGAAAACGCCGATTTGGTGGTGTTGGGCCTGCGCGGTACCAATCCCATCGGGCGGCTGCTGATGGGCAGCCTCACGGCCACGTTGCTGCGCAAAGCCGAACTACCCGTGCTGGTAGTGCCGCGCGACTTTGCCTTCCACGGCATCCGTCACATCCTGTTCGCCTGCGACTTCCGGCCGCTTGCCCAAACCAACGCCTCAAATCCTTTGGCTCCGCTCCGCGCCATTGCCAAGTCCTTCAAGGCAACTGTCGAGGTGATGCACTTGCCGCAGCCGCTGGCCGCCGGGTATGAGGAGGAGGCACCCGTCCGCGAATCGTACTGGGACGAACAGTTGCAGGGCTTGCAACTCGGCTACACGTTTCTGTACGAGGACAATCTGGAGCACGGCATTGACCAAGGCGTGTGCGACTCGCACGCCGACCTGCTGGTGATGATACCGCACCGGCACACGTTTTTCCAACGCCTGCTTGACAAAAGCAACGTACAGAAAATGGCTTTCCACACGCGCATTCCGCTGTTGGCGTTGCCGGGGGATAGTGGTGAGTCGTGAGTGGTCAGTAAAAAACGTCTGATTGCCCGATCACAGGCTCGGCTTGTCTCCGGCCGAGCCTGCAAGCGACAAGGGCAAGCCCTGCCCCCCTACGAATCCTGCCTTTTCTGTCAATCCTGAAAATCCTGATTCTGACAACAATTTCTATGCAAATCACGCCAGGCTTGGGGATAATGGCGGTTTTCTACATAGCCGCAGGCGTGATGCACTTTGTGAAACCGGCCGTCTATGTGTCCATTATGCCGCCCTACTTTCCCGCCCGACGGACGTTGGTTTTCCTCAGCGGGATTGCCGAAGTGTTGCTGGGGCTGGCCCTGCTCCCGGTAGCCACCCGACCGGCGGCAGCGTGGGGCATTGTGGGGCTGCTCGTCGCCATCTTTCCGGCCAACGTTTACATGGCTACTTCCGACAAGTTTCGGCGCATACCCAAATGGCTCCGCTGGGCACGGCTGCCGCTGCAAGGCGTGCTGGTTTGGTGGGCGTTGCAGTATGCGTGAGAAAAGCAAACAGCGGACAGGCGTTTTGGGCAAAAAATGCTCAAAACGCTTTTGCTCCCTGCTCCAAGCTCTTTGCCCCATGCCCTTTCCGCATTTCATTTACCACCTGCCCCAAGACCAACGGAATCACCGCCGATACGAACACCACTGCCCATTCGTCCAGATGCAGCGTTTCGATGCTCAGGGCTTGGCGCAGCACGGGGATTTCGTAAGTCGCCAAAAGGAGAATGCCACAAGCGGCCAAGGCCAGCCACACGTAGCGGTTGCGGGTGATTTCGTTGCGGAAAACGCCGCTCTCGGCTGCCCGCATGTTGAACACATGCAGCAGTTGCGCCAGCGACAGCCCGTAGAACACCACCGTGGTGTCGCCGGCGGCACTTATGCCCAGCACTTCCATGCCGTACACCGACCCGCCCAGCACCGAGGCAGTCATCAGGGTCGCGTACAGCACCACCGTTCGCCAGTGCGACGAGTCGAGGAGTGGCGTGCGAGGGTTGCGGGGCGGCTGGCGCATTACGGCCTTGTCGCCGGGACCTACGCCGAGGGCCAGGGCCGGGAAAACATCGGTGACGACGTTCAGAAACAAGATTTGCAGCGGCGTGAGCGGCAAACCCAGTCCCAAGAAACCCGATGCCGTGACCACGAAAATCTCGCTGAGGTTGCACGAGACCAAGTACATGATAAACCGCCGGATGTTGCCGAAAATAACCCGCCCCTGCGCAATGGCCGTTACCACCGACACGAACGAATCGTCTTTCAGCACCATGTCGGCGGTTTCGCGGGCCACCTGCGTGCCGCGCAGGCCCATTGCAATGCCAATGTCGGCTTTTTTCAGGGCCGGTGCGTCGTTGATGCCGTCGCCGGTCATGCCTACGATGTCGCCTTGGGCTTGGTAAAGGCTGATGAGGCCGAGTTTCTGCGCCGGACTCACGCGGGCAAACACACGCGTGCCGAGCAGGCGTTGGCGGTCGGATTCGGAAAGTTGCGACAAGTCGGGGATTTGGCTGCCCGTCATGGGCGGCGTTCGGGCATCGGACAGGCCGGTGATTTCGGCGATGTGCTGGGCCGTGGCCGGGTGGTCGCCGGTGACCATGACGACGCGAATGCCCGCCTCGCGGCACGACTGCAATGCGGGCACCACTTCGAGTCTCGGCGGGTCAAGGAAGCCGATGAGTCCGGCCCACGTCAGGTTTCGGAGCGGATCGTCGGGAGGTGCAGCGGTCTGTTTCCACGCAAACGCAATGGTGCGCAAGCCCTTGGCCGCCAGTCGGTTGGCCGTGTCAAGCCAACGTTCTTTTTCGCTTTCGGCGAAAGTTGAGGTTTTGTTTTCTTCGTCGGCTACGATGGCTTCGCACCGGGCCAGCACTTCTTCCACGGCACCTTTCACGGCCACTAAGCGTCCGTTCGCCGATTCGTGCAGCGTTGCCATGATGCGCGTGTCGGAACTGAAAGCGATTTCGGCAGTGCGCGGATGCTCGCGGCGCAGGACGGATGCATCAACCTGCCGTGCCGCCGCCCATTGCAACAACGAGATTTCGAGCGGGTCGCCGGTGGGCGTGGGGCCGTCGGCGTGGGCGTTGTTGCACAAGACGGACAGTTGCACCATCCGCCGCAAAACCGCGTCGTCGGCGGGCGGCGTGTCTTGGCGGCCAAACGTGCGGCCCGGCAGGCACACCGTGTCCACCTCGATTTGGTTGAGCGTCATGGTGCCCGTCTTGTCCGAAAACACCACCGTGGCACTGCCCAGCGTCTCCACCGACGACAGCCGCTTGATAATTACGTTACGGCGGGCCAAATGCAACATGCCGTAGGCCAGCGAAATCGTTGCCACAATGGCCATTCCTTCAGGAATGGCTGCAATAGCCAAGGCGATGGAAGTCTTGAGCATCAGCACGATGTCTTTGCCCTGCACCAAGCCGAAGGCGAAAAACAGCACCGCCAGCACCGCCGTGAGCCAGATGAGCCGACGCGTCAGGCTTTCGAGCTTGTGTTCCAGCGGCGTGGCGTTTTGTCCCGCCGCCTCCACCATTTCGGTGATTTTGCCCAGTTCCGTTCCTGCCCCAATGCCCGTAACCACTGCCCGCCCGTTGCCGTTCACCACGGCCGTTCCTTTGAATATCCGATGCGGCTGCTCGGCCAACGGCGCGTCGGGTTCCGGTTGGCCGGGCGTTTTGTCCACCGGCAGCGACTCGCCCGTCAACGCCGACTCGTCGGTTTGCAACTGGCTGGCTTCGGCCACTTGCGCATCGGCGGCCACTACGTCGCCCGCTTCGAGCCACAGCACATCGCCGATGGTCACTTCTTCCGACGGCATTTCGCGTATCGCGCCGTTGCGCACCACGCGGGCCAGCGTCACGTCAAGGCGTTTGAGGGCTTCCATAGACTGCGCCGCCCGCCATTCCAAGAAAAACCCGATGACAGCGTTTATCAACAAAACGCCCAAAACGGCAAATCCTTCGAGCCAGTCGCCGAATACGAACGACACAACGGCGGCCAGAGCCAGAATCACTACAATCAAACTGCGAAATTGCCGCAAAAACACCGAAAACAGGCTTTCGGGCGGTTGTGTGCGGATGGCGTTAGGCCCGTGTGTTTCGCGACGGCGGGCGGCCTCGGCTTCGCTAAGCCCGTGGTGCGGGTCAACGACAGAAATGGTGTTTTTGGTCGTTTGCATGGCTTGCCAACTTACACGTTTGCCCGCAAAGGTAACATGCCGCGCCACACTGGAGATTGAGGAAAGTTGGTTTTGCAGGTGACAAGACCCAAGGGAAATGCGCATGGCGGAGTAGGCGTTTTGGGCAAAAATCGCCCAAAACGCTGCGAAGTTTCATGCGTCATACCTTAAAACTCAATCTTGTCACGTGTGATGGCCGTGGGGCTGTTCATCATTTCCTTGTAATTCAAATTGTCAATGATGGCTACCTTGGCGGCATCGCCCCAACTGTGCCATTGCAGGAAATACGCCGCTTTGCCCTTGGCTTTTTCGAGCAGTCGCAGTTGGTCGAACTTGCCGTAAGCCTTGTCGTCCGGCCCGATTTCACAGAGAACCACGGGTTTTCCCAAGGCGGCCAGCGTCGTGTAATCAGGAATATCAGGCGCGGCGGCATAGACATCCTGCCCCACCAAATCCACGTAAGCATTGCCGGGATAGTACGCCTGCACCGAAGCGTTCCAGTCCATTTTCACGGCGGGCGAATACACCCAAATCAGATTGTCCAAGCCGTATTCCTGCGTGAAGGTTTCGTGCATGTCCCGCCAAAGGGCCACGTAATCCTGCGTGTTGGTTTGCTTGTCGCCGTATTCGTTGATGCCCCACCAAAACCAATCGCCGTTCATTTCGTGGAAAGGCCGCCAGATTACCACCACACCGGCGTTTTTCAGCGTTAGCAAGGCTTGGGCCACTTGTTGCAGTTCGTTGCGGTAATTGGTTCTGGCGGCACTGGCGGGTGCGTTTTTGGTCAAAGCCGTCAGGTTGATAATATTCTTGTTGGTCACGGAATTGAACCTGACGTTGTAGCCGTCTGTCCACGGGTTGTCGGCGTGCCAACTGACCGTCACCAAGCCGCCCTTTTTCCAGTAGTCAATCAGAATGTTGTTGATGGTTGTGAAATTGTTCGGTTTCCAGCCGTAGTCGGCACCAATCAAACCTACGTATTTTCCGCTGGCAGTGTGCAGTTTTTCCACGTAGGCATCGTAGTACGGCCGGATATCGTCGCCGTCGCCGCATTGTTGCCCGGTCAGCACTTCGTTCCGGCTAATGAGGGACTTGAAATAGTCAACGATTTTGGTTTTGGCAACCGGCGGCTGGTTTTGTTCAGCGGGCGGCTCGTCGGGACGGCAGTTCAAGGAGAGGCCAAGCAGAATGGCAAGCGAATAGCAGAAGGCTTTCATGATGGGGAAATGGATGGGTTCAGCCTTTACACGCAGCCTTTTTCGGATGAGTTGCGAAAAGAAGCTACGACTTTCGCTTAGGCGCAGATTTACCAAACAGAATCGCGTCTCTTCTTCGCGTCTTTACGTCTTGGCGGTGAAAAACAAACCGCAAAGGCGCGAAGACGCAAGGATTTTCCGCAAACACAGTCCCAAGCGAAAGTCCTATAAGCGTTTTAAGCAAAAATCGCCCAAAACGCCCGTTCAGTCATTCCATCATTCGTCCATTAGAGTTACTATAGGCTGACAATCAGGGACTTATAAAAAAAACGTAGGGCAGCCGCTCGCCTCTGGCGAGCGGTAACTGTCCGGCCACGAAGTAGGCCGGGCGGCCTCTGGCCGCTGACTGAAGATGATGCAACCGACTGATTTTGAACTACTTGCTGATGCGATTGCCTTTC
>JALOMD010000160.1 GCA_025455595.1 Cytophagales bacterium
CGTATCTTCGCATCCAAAATGCCCTCCACCTATTGTCCAAAACAACTATCGGTTATGAAACAACGTGTACTTTTTCTTTTGACCAGCTTGATGCTCCTCGCCAGCGGCTTTGCGGCGCAGGGGCAGGCTCCAACCATAACCAGCCCGACTGACGGGGCTACGGTTGATCCCTACAACTTGACAGTGACTGGCACGACTGGCAGACCCAATGTGCGCCGCGTGCGAGCCTTTTTGACTGATGGAAATGGAGATGTTGTGGGTAGTATAATCCCTCTAACACCAAATTTACCAGCAGGTCGTCCAGCTAATACGCCCTATTCGATTGATCTATCAGATCAAGTGGATGTATCTAACATTGTCAATCCATATACACTGACGGTTGAGACCTCCACTGCGAATGCTGGTGCTTTTTCAGGCCCTACGTTTGGTTCTGCGTCCATTACCGTTATTGTAGCTATTCCTACCCCGGCCAATCCAATAGTGGTTTCACCTACTGAGGGTGGAACGGTCAGTTTTTGCGATGACGTTGTCATTACCGTTAATCCCAACTATAGTGGTGTGCGGCTGATCAGATACGAGATTTACAACTGGGCCTTGGGACCTGGTTTTAACGTTGCAAACGGAACGAATGACCCGGAAGAGGTCGTAGTATTTGATGCAACGGAAGCAACAAGTGATTTGGATTTGCCGCCTATCCCGGTTGGTGTGCTCTCCGAAAACACCGATTATGGAATCGAACTTGTCACGCTTGATATCAATGGTAATGTAATTGGAGGCATTGGGGCGGGCTCATTCCGTTTTGGGATCGGCCCCGATGGTAAAACGCCAGTAGCAAATACACCGGTCATTATCTCACCGGCTGATGGCTCAACCGTACCTACTTTCACCCCAACGGTAACTATCCAAAGCCCGTTTGCAGGTTGCCAACTAAACTCAGTATGGTATGAAATCCTGCTCGGCACAAGCGGCAACACAGTAGTGTTTTCGCAATCTTTCAATACCCCGACTTACAGTTGGCAAGTGCCACCCTTTTTGGCAGCGGGTACTACTTACCGGGCAAGGGTCACCTACAACGTGACGGTCAGCGGAAATAACTTATCGTACTCCGATGTGCACGAGTTTACGGTAAGTGCCTCTCCACAAGCACAACTTGCCACTCCAACAACGCTTACAGACCTGAACCCCTGCGGTTTTAGCGGTTCAGCAGCATTGTATCCGGCAGCGGCCAACATGCGAATCGAATACCGTCTGTTGCCGAGCGGCACTTTCAGCGTTTTGACTGATGCCACTTTAAGTGGCAACACTTATCCGTTTACTTTCGGCAACACGCAATTACAGGCCAACGCCAATTACGAACTGCGCATCACTGCTGGCAACGGAAGCGGCGGCAGTTTCGTGCCGATTACGGGTTCTTCAAACACCTACTCGTTCTCAACCGGAAATATTGCTGGAGCAAACTCAACCATAGCATCTCCGGCCAATGGCCAAACGGGCGTTTCGCTTACGCCTACTTTCGTACCTGCGGCTTACGCGGGAGAATGCGGCACTGTGATCAGATACAGCATCGCCCTGCGGCCAATTGGAGAGGACTGGAACGACCCACCCAGTGCCAACTATCGTTTTCTCAACACGGCCATAGACGGGTTCACCATTACGAACCCCTTGCTGCCCAGTACTACGTATAAAGTTCGTTTCACGACTTTTGTATCACTGAACGGCGGGGAGACTTTCTACGAAAACTACTTACCTGAAGCATCGTTCACGTTCACTACCATTGCCGACCCGTTCGAGACCTCACTGGAACTGGTCACCAGCGAGTCGAATGTGGTGGACGGCGTGCGTTATCTCAACAGTGCGGTTCAAAACTTCCAGTTGACGCAAGTGACCGACCCAAGTGTGCGCAGCTACGAAATACAAATCAGCAGCGACCCCGCCTTTGGCACATCGCAATACACGGCAAGTTCGGCGACCAACCTGTTCTCGTTTCCGCCCACCGCCGGAACGCTTGAGTCGAGTACCTTGTATTACATCCGGGCCAGGGTGCTTTATGATGCCGATAATAACCCCGGCACACCCGACGTAGTCGGCCCGTGGACTTCGGCTGGCAACGTCCAGTCCTTTGTCAACTCGCTGCACCCCAGCTATGCCGACCGACCGGTGGGCAACATCAATAACAATTCGGCACCGCTCCGGGGCTGGCACATGCGCAACGCCACATCCATGTTTTTCCAAGTGGCTACCGATCCTGGGTTTACCAATTTGGTTAATGCAGTTGGTCCCTATGGCCCAATCTTGTCTGACCCTGCAAACCCCAGCCAAATTGCTTATGAGCGGTATGGCTACCGCCGCTGGGTCGGCTTCAGTTTGACCAACGTTCCCATTGCCAACGCCAACGATGCCGGATTTGCGCCTTTCAATACCTTGGGCGAATACCAGTACCTACGATACTTGGTTCCTGGCCAAACGTATTATGTACGTGTGAAAAACGTGCGCCAAGCCGCCGACGGCACGTATCTGCAACTCGGTTATTGGGGGCCTACCACCTCGTTTACACCTCCCGCTTTTACTCGTGCGCACACACTGGGCATCAATGGAGCGACTAACATAGGCATAAACAACAACGTTTTCTACGTAAGCACCAGCCCAAGGGACGTGTGGAATTTGACTTCCATTCAACTGCAAATCAGCACCGACCCGGGCTTTGGCTCACTCGTTGCAGACGTAACAGACACTGATCCTGCCGGATTTCGCGGGCCGGGTATATTCACAAACGTGACGCTTAACTATTCCACTACTTACTACGTACGCGTACGTACGCAGGCAGCCAACGATCCGGGCGGCCCCACGGTTTGGACACCTTGGTTCACAGAATCGTTCAGCACTGAGGCTGCACCCGGCGGCCGTGCTGCCGCAGCCGCCACTTCTACAGACGGACAGGTTTTGCAAAACACCGCTTTCCCGAACCCGTTCACCGAGTCGGTGGGGGTGTCGCTCAGGTCTGAGTATGGGGATGTGAGGGTTTCCATGCACGACCAAGCCGGGCGTTCCGTCGAAAGCGTACAAAGCCGTGGCGGCAACACCGTGGTAATGGGCCGCCAGGCAGCCAAAGGCTTTTATGTAATCCGTATCACGGATCGCAACGGCCTGCTGGAAACTTTGAAAGTAGTGAAACAGTAAAGGTTTAGCGGCCCCAGAAAGGCGAGAGGCCGCCCGGTTAACCGGGCGGCCTCTCGCCTTTCTGTACTTGCAGTTATCGTCAGTACCCAAAAACAAAAAGCTTGTTCAAGCCTGAAAACCAGCGTTCTGTATAACCGAAGCCAAGGCCTGACTTGTATGTGCAAATGCGTTTTGAGCGTTTTTTGTCAAAAAAATAGATTTGCAACTAATTGATTATCAAAGAAAAACGCTCTTAGTGGGAGATTTTTCCAAGATTCTCAAAACCTTTTCCTTCCTTTCCTGTTTTATATAGCAAAGCAGCTTTATAATAGTAAAGGTGTGAGTGTGTTTTCATGAAGGTAGGGCCATCCTGATTTTCGGGATGGTCCTATTATTTTGGGGGTATCGGTTCCGACTGGGCACAAAAAAACCTGTGAACATTCCCACAGGTTACCGATTCGATTCATCCGAACAAAGTTCAGCGACTGACCCAGTTGCGGATACGCAGCGAAACCACTTCAACGCTGTTACCCAACTTGCTGGAAACCTCGGAAGCCGGTTCGCCGGCCTCTTTGCTGTCTTTGGAGCATTTCAATGCTGGCGAGTTGCGCGGGGTTTCCTCTTGGGTGGCTTGGCGGGTACAAGCCACGAAACCTACTTTTGCGTAACGTACCACTCTGCTTTTCCGGTTTCCAGAAGCCGTCTTTTCATCTTCTACTACTCCGGGAAAGCCCATCCCCATCATCAGCACGCAGACAAGTGCCAGGTTAGCGTAGATTTTAGTCGTTTTCATAGTCGTAATAAGGTCAGGGTCATAAGGATGATGCAAACATAAGTACTTTTATAATACCTTGCAATACATAGTACTATGTATTTTTAGATTATTTTCGCGATGAGCCGGTTATTATCTTGTCAACACTTGTGCCAAAAGGAAAAAAGGGCTTTTTGGCACTTTTAAGCGAATTGTAGTGACCAGCACCGTCCGAAAGCGAACAGTCGGTGTTGCGGCATCGGACACCTTGGGCCTCTTTTACTTATGGATAAGATGCCATTACCCGCCAGAAGGTTGCACCAAAGACGGGAAATTTTTATGTTGATGGCAATTTTTCGCTTCGGTAACCCACTGTCGGCATTTTTTTCTTCGCTTTCGGTTTGTTTCCAACACGTTTCGGTTCGAAGTGCTAAAAACCTTCATAGGTTTCAAAACCCTATGAAGGTTGGGCTATCCGTTTTGGGCAAAAATTGCCCAAAACGCCCGTCCCAGTTACTGCTGCCAATATTGTGACCATAATCAAGACAAAGTCGTGCTGATGTGTTAAATAGTGTTAAAGACGAATTGCCAGCCCGCAAGGGTTTTATATTTGTCTGATTCAATATGCGTTTTGGGCAAATTTCTCCCAAAACGCTCCGCCCTTTTTGGCTTTCAAAACTTAAAGACGACCGTTTCAGGCAAAAATTGCAAAATCCCGCAATCGGCCTGCCCCCGGCCTGCTTGCCACACACCCGGCGTGGGCGGGGGCAGAAAAGCCCGGAACGAAAACGCAGCTAATTCAATGAAAAAGCAGCACATACAATGGATTATAGCCGCCATGTCGCTGGCCACATTGGCACTGGTTGGTTTTCAAGGATACTGGATACTGGAAGCCCGGCAAGTCGCCGAGGATCGGTTTGACCAGAACGTGCAGGAGGCTTTGCAGAACGTGGCAAACAAGTTGCAGAAAGAAGAAGTACGTTGGCTGGCGGCACAGAAAATGAACGAACCGCCGCCCACGCCTGTTGCTCAGCCTCCCGTGGCCCGGCCGGAGTCGGAAAAGCCTTTGTTGGCACAAGCCAAACAAAAAACGCGCAAAAAGTCACCCCAACCCACGGGCGACAGCACGCTGGCCTTCGGTTCAGGGGTGGTGCATTTTCAAATACAGCAGTCGTTTGGGTTTGAGCCGCTTTACATGTCCGACTCGGCGACCGGCAGTTTGGTCAGCGGGGTTGGGCAGTCGGGATTGTTCCGGCGGCACGACCCGTTTGCCGACCTGACGAGCTTTAGCCGGGAGTGGCAGGAAATGCAGCGGCAAAACGAGATGTTGGAACGCTGGCTCAACGAGGCCATTACGGAGCAATTCCGCCTGATGGGGCTCAAAATAGACTCCACCGGACAAATCATTGATACGGTGCAGCAGCAGGCGAAAACGCGCAAGAAGAATCGCAAAGCGAAACGCCCGACCCCAGCGCAAACGCCCAGCGTCATCACCCGCGCCGACGATGCAGCCAGCCAGGCCGACAAATTGCAACAGCAGTCGGAGGTGGTCAAAAGCGTTTTCCACCAGTTGCTTTCCGTGGAACGCCCCGTGGAGCGGCGCATTGACCCGCTGCAACTCGACTCGCTGCTGCGGGCCGAGATACGCAACCAACGCATTGACATCCCGTTCGAGTACGGTGTTCGCGCGGCGCAGGCAAACCGCATCTTTTTTGCCTCAAACGGCCAAGCCGCCCGCGTTGTGCCCAGTGATGCCTACACGGTCTCGCTGTTTGCCAACGACCTGAACGCCAAAAACGACTTGCTTTACGTGGTTTTTCCGGACAAGCGGCGGTTTATCAATACGTCTATTTTCTGGATGATGGCGGCCTCGGTTCTGCTCAGCGGGGTTATCATCGGGTTGTTTTACGTGTCAGTGAGCACCATTGTGCGCCAAAAAAAGCTGTCGGAGGTAAAAAACGACTTCATCAACAACATGACGCACGAGTTCAAAACCCCGATTTCAACGATTTCGCTGGCCTGCGAGATGCTACAAGACACTGACGTACAGGCGCATTCGGGGCAACTGAATCGGTATTTGCGCGTGATTGCCGACGAGAACCGGCGGCTCGGCTCACAGGTGGAGAAAGTGTTGCAAGCGGCCGTGCTGGACAAAGGTCTCAAACTCAAGCTTGCGTCGGTCAACTTGCACGAAGCGATTGATGGCGCATTGCAAAACATTGGCGTACAGATTGAGAAGCGCAACGGCACCGTGGATTTGCAACTGGATGCCGAAAATGCCATTGTGGAAGCCGACGAAGTACACGTAACCAACTTGCTCTACAACCTGCTGGACAACGCCAACAAGTATTCGCCCGACGCGCCGAAAATCACCATCCGCACCCGCAACACCACTGACGGCGTGCTGGTGAGCATCCGCGACCAAGGCATCGGCATGACCAAAGAGGCGTTGGGCAAGATTTTTGACAAGTTTTACCGCGTGTCCACCGGAAACATCCACGATGTCAAGGGCTTTGGCTTGGGGTTGAGCTATGTGAAAACTGTGCTGGATGCCCACCACGGCCGCATCCAAGTGGAAAGCCAACCCAACGCAGGCAGCACGTTCGAGGTGTTTTTGCCGTACCAACAGGAGAAATGAGTGAATGAGCAAGTGAGTAGAACCTCTGTCCATTTTCTTTGAATTGAATAGGCCTTACGCAAAAAAGAATTTAAGTTCTTGAAAACGAAGCGGTTATCTTTGGCAAAGGTTTTCGCGCAGCTCGCTCACCGCCAGCACCTTTGCCAAAGTTCTTGCGTAAGTCCTATTGAAAAGAAAGTCGAGATACATATATGATCGGCCTGTGCAACTGACTGCCAATCAGTTTTTTACTCAAGACTAAAGACCCAAGACTCAAGACATTTTGGTAACCGTGTCCAAACCGAAAATCTTGCTGGCCGAAGACGACCCCAACCTGGGTGAGTTGCTCCGCGAATACCTTGCGCTGAAAGGCTACGTGCCTACGCTGGCCCGCGACGGCGACGAGGCGTTCAACTTGTTTCGCGAAAACCAGTACGACTTGTGCATTTTCGACATCATGATGCCGAAAAAGGACGGGTTTTCGCTGGCCCGCGAGGTGCGCGGTGCCGACAAGCAAATGCCAATCATCTTCCTCACGGCCAAGTCCATGAAAGAAGACACACTGGAAGGCCTCCGCATCGGGGCCGACGACTACCTCACCAAGCCATTCAGCATGGAGGAATTGCTCTTACGCATGAAAGCCATCCTGCGCCGTTCGCAACCGGCAACCGCCACAAACGACGAAAAAAAGACGTTCACCGTCGGCGCGTACACCTTCGATGCCGAGCAGCAGGCCCTCCGCCACGGCGACCAAACCGTGAAGCTGACCACGAAAGAAGCGGAACTGCTCAAGTTGCTGTGTGTCAACCTGAACCAAACCCTTGAACGCAGCCTTGCCCTGCGCCTCATCTGGCGTGACGACACGTATTTCAACGCCCGCAGCATGGACGTGTACATCACCAAACTGCGCAAGTACCTCAAAGAAGACCCCCGCGTCGAAATCGT
>JALOMD010000161.1 GCA_025455595.1 Cytophagales bacterium
GTTGCTTTCGCACGTGTCGCAAAACCAACTCAGCGGCGAGCAGATGGAAGCCTACCAAGTCATCGCCAAGTGGGACAAACAGAACAACCCGGAAGCCGTCGGCCCGACGATTTTCACGCTTTGGTGGCAGTATTTCAGCGAAAAGCTTTGGGACGAGTTCGCCAGCACGCCCGACAAGCCGATGCGCTTCCCGAACCGCGACCGCACCGTGCAACTGGTCGTGAACGAACCCGTCTCGCCGTGGACCGACCTGCAATCCACGACCCAAAAGGAATCGCTGGCCGACATCTGCACGCAGTCGTTCCGCATGACGATTGACACGCTGACGGCCAAACGCGGCACCATGCAACCCGACACGTGGGCGTGGGGCAAATACAAAGACACCCAAATCCCGCACCTGTCGCGCAGCATTCCCGGTTTCGGGCGGCGCGACATCTGGATTGGCGGCGGCGCGGGCATTGTCAACGCCACCAGCACTTCCAACGGCCCGTCGTGGCGCATGGTGGTGGCCTTGGGGCCGCAAGTGAAGGCGTACGGACTGTATCCCGGCGGGCAGTCGGGCAATCCCGGCAGCCGCTATTACGACAACATGATAGACAAGTGGGCCAAAGGCGAATTGTTGGAACTGGTGTTCCTACGAAAACCCGATGAGAAAAACCCGCGCATCAAATCGAAGTGGGTGTTGGGGAAATAGAATTAATGGTTGAATGGTTTATCATTTTACAGACAATTCTGCGATAAAAACAGCAGCGTTTTGGGCGATTTTTGCTCAAAACACCACTGACGACTGACCACTGACGACTTTGTACTTAGCTAAAAACGCAGCCGCACCACCGAAGCCGGTTGGCGGCCTGCCAGACGCAGCAGGAACAAGTCGCCGTAGTCGTCCGAAACGGTGTATTTTTCGGATTGGGTGTAGGCGTTCAATATCTTGGGCAGCAGGTTGGAGTGGCTCACCACCAGCACCCGTTTGCCTTGGCTACGGGTCGCCAGTTTGGCTGGCAAATCGGCTTCGGTGGCTTCGTAGCGTTGCACAGACAGCCCCAGCAGTTGCGCCAGCGGCTGGGCGGTTTGCTCGGTGCGTTTGGTGGCGGTGGAGTAAACGGCTTGTATGCCCGCGTTTTTGAGCATGGCAGCCAGCCGCTCGGCCTGCGCCTTGCCCACCGCCGACAGCGACGGGTCGGGCGAACTCTCGGTGAGGTCTTTTTCGGCGTGGCGCACCAAAAAGATGAGCGTCTCGTCGGCCGGGGCTGTCTGGGCGGCAACAAAACCCGTAGCAAGACAAACGGTAAAAATCAGTAAAGCGAAGTGTTTTTTCATGATTTCCATACAGAACAAAACATGACAAAGTTTAAGGTCCCGACCATGCCCCCGACCAATCGGGGCAGGCTTTCGGCTTGGCAGGCTTGTCGGGAGCGGGAACGGACAAAACGCAAAACCATTCAGTCATAAAACCATTCAACCATTCAACAATACAACAATGCTTTTAACACTCCTCATCCTCGTCGTTTGCCTTGTTCTTCAATTGTTCCTGCCCTGGTGGATTGCGGCCCCGGTGGCCTTCGGGCTGGCGTTTTGGCGGGCCAAGTCGAGCCGGGAGGCTTGGTTGGCGGGTTTTTTGTCAATTTTCCTGTTGTGGGGCGCGGCGGCTTTCTTCCACAACTTCCGCAACGACAGCATACTGGCTGCCCGCGTAGCCCAGGTGATTCCGGTGAAATTCCCGATAGTGTTGCTGCTGCTTACCGCATTGATAGGCGGCGTAATAAGCGGACTGGCCGCGTGGTCGGGCTACTGTTGGAAACGGCTGTTTTCGGCGAAACGTTAGCCCGACAACTACCGGCGTTTTGGGCAAAAAACGGCCAAAACGCCTAAGAAATACCCGTCATTGCGAGCCTCGGAGCGGTAGCGGAGAGGCGTGGCAATCTCGCAATCACAGGCTGGGCAAATGCATCAGGCACAGACACGGCCAGTCCCAACCCGAGCCTTGGGGCAGCGTGCCGGCCGAGCCTGTGACGATGAGATTGCCACGGCCCTCCACTTCGTTCCGGACCTCGCAATGACGGATTCAGGGACAGGCGTTTTGGGCGATTTTTGCTCAAAACGGCAATTGTATTTTTCCATACAAAACCCTTCAACAGCCGAATGCAACAATACTTTTTAGCGGTTTTGCTTCTGTTCACCGCCTGTACACCGCCGCTGCGGGAATACGAACAGGCCGCCCGACAGTGGGAAACAGACATCCGTAGGTTTGAACACTTGGACAGTACAGAAACCGACCCGGCCAACGCGATTCTGTTCACGGGCAGTTCGAGCATCCGGCTGTGGGAGACCATCCGCGAAGACATGGCCCCGTATCCGGTGATACAACGCGGGTTCGGCGGCTCCAAAATGTCTGACGTGGCGGTTTATACAAAGCGGATTGTGTATCCGCACCGATTCAGGGCGTTGGCGATTTTCGTAGCCAACGACATCACCGGCAGCGCGGACGACAAAACGCCGGTGCAAGTAGCCGATTTGTTCGCCCACATCCACCGCACCGTACGCAAAAAATACCCGACCCAGCCCATCTATTTCATTGAAATCACGCCCACCAACAGTCGCTGGAAGGTTTGGCCGCAAATCAGCCAAGCCAACCAACGCATCAAGGCGTTCTGTGAACGACAGCGCAACACGTATTTCATTGACACAGCGGCGGCGTTCATCGGGCCGGACGGCAAGCCCCGCGCCGATTTGTTCATCAGCGACCAACTGCATTTGAACCGGGAAGGCTACAAGCTGTGGGCGGAAATCATCAGAAAAAAAATAGACGCAACGCTGCGGTAATAGTCTTGGGCAAATGATGTAGCGGCACAGACGTTTTCGGCAAAAATTGCCGAAAACGAAAAATTAAAAAGTCTGTGAAATTTACAGACAAATACAGTGTATTGCCATCGAAACATAATCCACAACGTGGCTGTCTGACGTTTCTGGTTTCGGTGCAGAAACGCCTTGACGTAAAGTCTGTAGGGGCGGGGCTTGCCCCCGCCCCTACAAATTTCGCACAACGGGCGTTTTGGGCAAAAATTAACAAATCCCGCACTGGCGGGAACGTCTAAAACGATGGGTTCGCATGAAAATTCTGTCAGAAACACCACTGAACAACGCTGCAATCTCTTGTACAGACACAGGGCATCGCGCGACTCAATTCCGAATTCATCATTCTGAATTCAGGATCAGCCTCATTTTTCGTCGAGTTCGTCCAGTCCGAAGCGGGCTTCTTCCAAGTCGGGGTCGAGGGCCAGGGCTTTGGCGAAGTCGGAGTGGGCTTGTTGGTTTTCGTTGAGGCCCAAGTGGGCATAGCCTCGCGTGCAGTAAGCAAGGGCATTGTTAGGTTGGCGGGCTATTACGGTTTCGCAGTCTTTCAGGGCTTGTCCATGCTGCCCAATGTCATTGAGCAGGGAAGCCCTGATAAGAACCAAATAGGTTGTGTCGTCTGACTTTTCCAATTCAATTGCTCGATTAACATCTCCAATGGCCTTACCACCCGCACCCGTTACCGACAGCACCAAGGCACGGTCGGTGTAATAGGCCGGTTCGTTGGGATCCATTTCAATGGCCCGGTCGTAGTCGCGAAGTGCGTTGTCGTAAGCATCCATTGCACTATAAACCAATCCGCGCCAGTAATGTTCGTAGCTTCCGGCATTATTTTTTCGCAAGGCAAACAATTGCTGCAAATCGCGCAGGGCAGCAGGGTAATCTTGACGGAAATACTGCACGCGACCACGGAGAAAATACGCTTCCGGGCGTAACGAATCAATTTTAACCACCTGATTAGCAGCCGTTAGCGTCACATCGTCGGCTTCGCCTTCTTCCAGCATGGCCTCGGCGCGGTCGGTGTAGCCCGCCAGCAGCAGGCTGTCAAGTTGGCGCGGTGTATAAAGGCGGTTTAGCAACAACGTTGCATTGCCGAGCAAATCAAGCGTGTCACCTGCTTGATTTTTTTGCCTTGCAATTTCGGGCATCAGATAGACAGAACGAAAGAAATCGCGGCGTGCCGCCGAACGGTCGCCCGATTGGAAGCGGACAATGGCCCGGTCATAATAAATCGGCGCGTTGTCTTCGTCGAGACTGTCCAAGTCGCGGGTGGCGGCTTCGAGGCTGTTGCGGGCATCGGCGTATTTTTTCAACCGAAACTGTGTCAGCCCGGTGTAATACAGCCGGTCTGGGTCGTCGGTCGAGTCGGGCATGGTGAAATAGTGCAGTGCGTCTTCGTATTTTTTCTGTCGGTAATAGAGCAGCCCCCAGTCGGTAAAATCCTCGTCTTCAATCTCGCCCGTTTTGAGCAAATTTTCGTAAATCTGCGCTGCCTCGGTGTATTTGCCGTCCTCAGCCAGCAGTTCGGCTTTCAGCCGACGGGCGTTGGCGTACTGAGCATCCATCTGCAAGGCTTTTTCCACGTTTTCGCGAGCCGCTTTCCGGTCGTCAAGGCTGTGGGCCAGCAGGGCTTTGTAATACCACGCCGACCGGCTGGGCTTGATGGACAACGAACGTTCCAACGCCTCGGCGGACTCGCGGGATTTGTCTTGTTGGTAATAGACATAAGCCAAGTCGTTCCACGTGTTTTCGTCGTTGGCGTACAGAGAAAGGGCCTTTTTCAAGTCCTGTTCGGCGGCTTCCAAACGCCCGGTGTACAGGTGCGTGAGGGCGCGGTAGTGGTAAAAGGAAGTGTCCGCCGGATAAAGCCGGATGAGCCGGTCGAAGGCGGCGCGGGCACTGTCGTACTGCCGGGCTTGGAAACGGTAGTAACCCGTTGCGTACAGAGCCTGCTTGTAAGTGGAATCGGCCCGCAACGCCTTGTGCAATCCGGCAAAACCCGCCTCCGCTTCGCCTTTGTTGAAGGCGGAAACGGCCTTGCGATAGGCTTTCTGGGCGGCTTTCGACTGGCCCAACAACGGCGTGACAAACAGGCACAACAAGCAAGCAACCAAGAAAAACGGCTTCATAGCGGGCATGACAGGATTCGCAACGAACAACGGTGTTTGTTGAGCGAATATACGGAAAAAGTCTTGGGACGTTGGTGTTGAGTGGCAAGTCGCAAGTGGTAAGTCGCAAGTCCTCAAAGCGGCCAGCGAAAACAAAAAGCGTTTTGGGCAATCCCGACTTGTCGGGACGCGGTGAACACGCAGGTCTGCACGCTGTGCGTCTGACCGGAATCACAGGCTCGCAAAAGACCATCGGCGTTTTGGACGGAAAACGCCCAAAACGCCTTGGACAAGCCGGATTTCAAACAACCGCTGAATCGCCCGACAAAACCCATCCCCCAACAACGAGACCATTCAGCTATTCAACGCTTTCCGAAACACCTCCGCTGTCGTTCCTGTTTCGTCCGTCGGTTCCAATACTCGCAGCCACCAAGTGCCGTCCTTGTACAAGTCGAGGCGGAAGCCGCCCTGATGGGCATGGGTGAACGAGGCTTTGCCGCCCTTGTGGACGTAGGCCGTCTTGCTGCCCGCTCCGCTGACAATGAAATGGTTGCCGTGCCGGTGGAAATACTGCAAGTTGTGGTCGTGGCCGGCGGCATAGACGATGTTGTCGTAACGTTTCAACACAGACAACATTCTGCGCCGCAAGTGCTTGTACCACGGGTGCGACATGTCTTCGTACGCACCGAAAACCCGTCGGTACAGCGGATACAGCGACCCGGCGACTGGCAACGGTACATACAGCCGTTTGTGTACGGCCGTAAGCGGAAACAAATGCTGCTTCAAGGTAAACCGCCCGCCGTGCAAGGCGTTGCTGTACAGCGGATGATGCCCCGCCACCAGCACCCGTTGCCCGCGCAAGGCAGATAGTGCGTTCTCCAGAAGCTCGTAGAAATGTGTCTCGTTTCGGGCCTCGCAGCCGTGTGCCGCACCAATGGGCCGGAAGCCCCGTTGCACCCACCATTGTGTATTCACAACCAGCAAATGAAGGCCGTCGGCCAGTGGCAGCGTGACGGGGCCGGGGCAGCCGCCTGCGGGCAAGAACACATCGGTACGGCCGGTGTATTCTCGAATGAACGCCTCTTGCCGGGCCACATATTCGTAGCCGTCGCTCTTGCCCCGGTTCCAGTCGTGGTTGCCTGACAGATAGACGAGTTTTCCCGAAAAATCGTCGAAAACGTCAAGCTGCGCACGGAGGCGGGCTTCGGAAACTTCCCGCAGACGGTGACCAACGGCAGGCAAGCCGCGCGGGTACACGTTGTCGCCCAGAAAAACCACCGTAAGGCGCGACCCGAAGGCGGCAATTTGCCGGGCCGCCATGTTGAGCACCGGGTCACGCCCGTCGAGGTTGGGGAAACCTGTATCGCCGAGCAGCAGCACACTATGCGCGATTTCGGCATCGGGCGGCGGTTGGCTTTGCTGCCACCGGGCTTCGCTTTTGCGGTAATAGGGCTGGCGGCTGTACCAGTAGTCGCTGTCGTAAACGGTAGGCATGGAAATATAAAAAGCCCCCTCCCGGCCGCACAGGCTCGCCCCGAAACTCTCGTTTCGGTCGCCCCCAAGGGGGAGGGGAAAAGAATTCAGATTGCGGAATTTGGAATGCGGAAACAGCGTCTTGGGCGAAAAATGTCCAAAACGCCTTTTGCTTTTATTCCGAAATCTTTTCCCCTCTCCTTGGGGGAGGCCGGGAGGGGCTTGTGGAGGCTATATTACGCAAATAACAGCAAACAAAAAAGGCCGAAGCATGGCTCCAGCCTTTTCCCAATCAGTTAAATACGAGCAACCTAAAAGAGGGTTCAGCACAAGTTTATGAGCCTGTAAGCTGAACACATAAACACTAAACAAGCTGGCAGTCAGATTGTTTAAGATTTTTTCAAAAATGTGTGATTTTCCTTAAACAACCGGCGGCATTCTGCTCGAAAGGGGCTTCTTTCGGTCGGCGGGGAAGCTGACGAAACGGTTGGCGGGCAAATGGAATCGGTAGGGCAACTCGGCTCCTTGGGTAATGCCGATGCGGGTGGTAACGATGATTGGGGCGTTTTTCGAAGAATTCGGGTAAATATCTGGCGGCCAAATACTCATCGGGCCGCCAACCAAATTGCTGCCGTTCATGGCCCGCGTAATGCCCGTTGCCTGCACCAAGCGGCCGGGACCTTTGCACAAGTCGGTGAGTTTGGCCAAGCCGCGCCGCTGCTGCATCAGTTCGATGCCTTCCAGCGGCTCCAACGCCCGGATCAGTACGGCCTCGCCCACGCCTTCGGGTGCGGTGACGATGTTGACGCAGTGGTGCAGCCCGTAGATTTGATAGACGTAAGCATGTCCCGGCGGCCCGAACATCACGGCATTGCGGGGCGTTTTGCGCCGGTAAGCATGGCAAGCCGGGTCGCCCCAAAGGTAAGCCTCCGTCTCCACGATGCGCCCCGCCGTGCGGCCTTCCGGCGAGTCATGTACCAAAACCGCCCCCAGCAAAGCTTGGGCAACAGTCAGCGTGTCTTTTTGGTAGAAATCAAGCTCCAGCATAAAAAAACGTTTACCGTTCACGGTTTTCAGTTTACGGTCTTCAGTTTACGGTTTATGGTTGAAAAAAGCCGTTGCGCCACAGCGAAAACCGCCGTAACTTGACGTGTTTTTGTCATTGAAACGGTAAACGGTAAACGGTAAACGGTAAACGGTAAACGGTAAACGGTAAACGGTAAACGGTAAACGGTAAACGGTAAACGGTAAACGGTAAA
>JALOMD010000162.1 GCA_025455595.1 Cytophagales bacterium
GAACTGAAGAAACAAATCCAAGCCGGCATGACCGAGGCCCAAATCCGCGAAACGTGGAAGGCCGACTTGGCCAAGTACGCCGCCGTGCGGAAAAAGTATTTGCTGTACCCAGAGAAGTGACGGAAGGGAATCTAAGCCGTTTTGGGCGTTCCCGCCGGATGCGGGATTTGTCAATTTTTGCCTAAGAGGTTGTTTAAAATTTGTTCTACTGAAGCGTTTTGGGCAGTTTTTGCCCAAAACGCCGTGGACACGCAGGTCTGCACGCTGTGCGTCTGACCGGAATCACAGGCTCGCAAAAGACAACAGACGGGCGTTTCAGGCAATCCCGATAAGTCGGGACGCCGATAAATACCGAATTTTAAACAACCTCTAAAACGGCTTTCACTTGAAGCGTCTTGGTGGGATTGTGATCACGCTTTGGCTCAGACCAAAAGCGTTTTGGGCAAAAAACGCCCAAAACGCCTCCGAGCCTGTTCTATTTTCGACTGCACAAAAGACCCGCCTTCATGAAGAACATCTACTTGCTCCGCTTGCTCGGTTTCGTTTTTCTGCTCAGTGCCGGTGCCTACGGCCAAGACGTGAACCAACTGAGACTGAAAGACCACCGGCCGGTTTCGATTTATAACATTCCCAAGACGACGGTGAGCAAGGCGAAGTATCCGGCGATTGATTTCCACTCGCACGACTACCCGCTGACGCTACCCCAATTGGACGCGTGGGTGAAAACAATGGACGAGGCCGGTATTGCCAAAAGCATCATTCTCTCTTATTCAACCGGAGAGGCATTTGATGCCGTTGTGAAAAAATTCTCGCGTTACAAAGACCGTTTTGAAATCTGGTGCGGTTTCGATTACACCGGTTACGGCACACCCGGCTGGACGAAACACGCTGTGCAGGAACTGGAACGCTGTTACAAAAAAGGCGCAAGAGGCGTGGGCGAACTCGGCGACAAAGGGCTGGGCGAATTCTATTCCAAGCCTGTGCCCGCCTACGGCCTGCACATCAATGACCCACAAATGAAGCCGTTGCTCGAAAAGTGCGCCGAACTGAACATGCCCGTGAGCATCCACGTGGCCGAAGACAACTGGATGTACCTCGAAGCCGACTCGCTGAACGACGGGCTGATGAACGCCGGCATCTGGAAAGTGGACATGAACAAGCCGGGCATCCTCGGCCACGACGCGTTGGTGAAAACGCTGGAGGAAGCCGTGCGCGACAATCCGAAAACAACGTTCATTGCCTGCCACTTGGCCAACTGTTGCGCCGACTTGGCGATGCTCGGCAAGCTTTTGGACAAATACCCGAACCTGTACGCCGACGTGGCTGCCCGTTACGGCGAGCTTGCACCTATCCCGCGCCATGTCAAAGCCTTCTTCGAGAAATACGCCGACCGCATCGTTTACGGCACCGACATGGGAATGGACGTTGAGATGTACCGAACCACATTCCGCATTCTCGAAACTGCCGACGAGCATTTCTATCAGAAAAACCTGTTCGACTACCACTGGCCGCTGCACGGCTTGAACCTCAGCGATGCCGCCCTGAAGAAAATCTACCGAGACAACGCCAAGAAAATCTTGGGACGCTGATTTCGGGCAAGGGCGTTTTGGGTAATTTTTGCCCAAAACGCCCTTGGAAGCCGAACGCAACAGACATTCCGATTTTTCAAGCTGCTCACGCCTTGATCAGACTTCTACCAACAATCGTCAGGCTTTTCAAAAAACCGGCCTTACCGGAGGAAACCATAGCCGAAGGTTTCATTGACGAAGCGAACCCCGGCAAACTCGTCGTCCACCGGCCGCTGAAAAGCGACGGAAAAAGCTTGGCCGAGGCCATTGAGTCCGTCCGCAGCGACACAATCGAGAACCTGTACGTGTTCAAGAACGGGCGGCAAATCATGCGCTTTCGGGGAGAGGAGAATTACGTCAATCCGACCGAGTCGTCGCTGATGCGCCTGAAAGATGCTGAGATTGTCCACAATCACCCTTTCGGCAGTTCGTTTTCCTTGTCCGACATCAAGGCCATTGTCCGTTATGATGCCAGCCGCATGATTTTGGCGACGGCTGTTTTCACCTATACTGTAACACGGCCCATGAGCGGTTGGAAGTTGGAAATAGAACTAATCGAAAGGTTATACAAACGACTGGAGCCAAGTGCCGATCACTTGCTTGACCAAATGATTAGGGCAGGCGTAAAAACACCCGACGAAAAGCATTTGCTATACAATCATTATATTTGGCAAGAGATTTTTTCTACGTTTGACATACCATATGCCAAAATCGAAAAAAAATAGCACCCGTATAGAGCCTGCCTTCGATGACCGTGAGTTTGCGGGGCTTGGGTCTTTGAGCTTATCGCATGAAGAGTTCGTGGAATTGGACAAACTTGCCGAAAAGGCTTTTGCCAAATGGAAAGCAGACAATCCCGACAAGGTTCGTGCATTCAACGAACTCGTCGAAAAAATAAAAAACGGAAATTCCGACACCCCAACCGCTGCCTGACGTAAACCGCCGCACCATTGACTGCGCCGCCCTTGTGCGATTTCTCATGATACGCCACATTCCCAACATATTTACATGCGGCAACTTGTTCTGTGGTTGCGTAGGACTGGTTTCGGTCTTCCAAAATGACCTCAACTTCGCCGCCTACATGATTGCGCTGGCCGCCCTGCTCGACTTTGGTGACGGCTTCGCCGCCCGCATCCTGAAGGCATACTCGTCCATCGGCAAGGAACTCGACTCGCTGGCCGACTGCGTGACATTCGGCGTGCTGCCGGGCACCATCCTCTACAAATTGCTCCAGCGCAGCCTCATGCACGAAAGCTACAGCATCGAGGTGTTTGTGCTGCTGCCTTATGTTGCGTTCCTGATTACTATTTTTTCGGCTTGGCGTTTGGCAAAGTTCAACGTGGACACCCGCCAAACGGACTCTTTCATCGGCGTGCCCACCCCGGCCAACGCCCTGCTGGTGGCCTCGTTGCCGCTCATTGTTTGGCAACATGCTGACTGGTCGCCGCGCATCCTTAACCCTTACGTGCTAATAGGCTATGTACTGCTCATGAGTTACCTCATGGTGGCCGAATTGCCTTTGTTTGCTCTCAAATTCAAGGATTTCAGTTGGGCAAACAACCGGGTTCGGTACGTTTTTCTTGGCATTTCAGTCGTTTTGCTGGTCTGGTTGCAATTCGCCGCCGTTCCGCTCATCATCGCCAGCTACGTGATGCTCTCCTTGGTACGCACCTGAGTGTTTCGGTTTGCAAACCCGCCGATTTTATTACCTCTCATGTTTTCCGGCTTTTTTGTTTCTGCACGGCACAAGGGCTGAGTGTTTTTACTTCATTGCCAAGCACTTAGTTACTGCTGTTGGTATTTGTCGTCTTGGCATTTTTTGGTGCGGCGAAACAGGTTAGCCTCCCTGTGTTGTTTTACAAGAACCGTTTAGGCCAGAGCCGGTGCCGCGCATGGGGTACGGTGTTTTACTTTTTCCTTTGGCGGCGTACTCATCACCGAGCGGAGAACAACCGTTCTCACGCCATACGACACAGTGTTAAACGGAACCTAAAAGAGAAATCCCATGCAGGAGAAATTGTTATTGATTCAAGCGGACGCGGCTGCTTTGAAGGCGATGGAGGCGGTTTTGGGCAGCGACTACAAACTGATTGGCAAACACGACGGACTGGAGGCCTTGGAATGGCTGGAAAAAGGCAACTACGCCGACTTGATCATCGCCGACTCTGGCATGCCTTACTTGAGCAGCACGGACTTCATCAAGGAACTGCGTTCGCAGGCGGCTTATCGGCTGTTGCCCATCTTGGTGCTGTCCGACTTGGATCAAGTAACCGAACGCAACCACTACATACAGGCTGGCGCCACCGATTTTGCCATCAAGCCGCTGCCCAAGTCGCAGTTGCGGCAACGCATCCGGCACTTGCTCGAAACCGCCCGCACGAACGACAGCGGGCTGCGTATGGCAAGCTGATTTTCAATTCGGAATTATGAATTCAGAATTCAGACAAGCGTTTTGGGCATTTTTTGCCTAAAACGCCGGGTGTTTGTCATGGCATCCCGCCTCGGCGGGATGCCATGACTATCTTTCTTAACGCGACGTTCGTCGCTATAAGACGTTTTGGGCGTTTTTTGCTCAAAACGTTTTCTGTTGACAGCATCCGCTGCCGACTTTTTGCAAAACATTACAACCGTAGGTTTAGGCCGTAGTAGCGGTTTTCGGGCGGGTGGGGAGCGGTTACTTTTGTAGCGAGATTCTTACTTTGCTACTACGGCTATGAAAACCCTTTGCACTTTGTTGGTTGGCGGTGTCTTGTTGCTGGCCTCCTGCACCACCGTTGACCCCGGCCACCAAACGCGCAGTGGCAAAAAAGCCTACGCCGCCAAAGCCCCCCGCAACCGTTCGGCGTGGAAATAAGTTAATTCAGAATTGTGAATTCAGAATTCAGAATGTCAGCCCAATGGCAGGGTTGTCTTTTAACCCATAATTCTGAATTCACAATTCTGAATTAAACACCCTTCCTTGCAAACCGCCGGTGTGGAGCGAAATAACTGTTTCGCCGCGCCGAAACCCGCCTTGCCGCATCAGTTCTTCGGTGCCGTAGAACATTTTGGCGGTATAGACCTGCTCAATCAAAAATCCGTTTTCCTGCTCAAAACGCCGCATGAAATCCAACAAGGCGGGCGTGTGCCGGGCGTAGCCGCCGAAGTGGTACTCGGTGCGAATGTGCCAGTTTTTGGGCGACGACTTTGTTTGGGAGGTTGCAGCGTAGTGATTTTCAAGCAATTTCCCGACTTCGGTAACTAAAAATTCGCCGCCTTTCAAAGCCGAAAACCCGATGACTTGGCCGCGGCCGTCGCATCCGGCGATGAGTCCGGCCAAGGTGCCGCCCGTTCCGCAGGCGCAGGTGAGATAGTCGAAAGGTTCGGCGATTTCGCCAATCATTTCCGCGCAGCCGCGTACCGCCAGTTCGTTGGTGCCGCCTTCGGGAATTAAGTAAAAAGAAGCGTGCCGATTGGCTGTTTCTGCAAAGTCCGGCGCATTTTCCTTGCTTCGGTAAGCCTCCCGCGACCAAAACACGAGTTCCATGCCGCACGATTCGGCAAACTGCAGGGTGGGAGAGAGGTTTGCCGCTCGTTCGCCGCGCACAATGCCCACGGTCTTGAATCCGAACAACCGTCCGGCGGCGGCCACGGCGTACAAGTGGTTGGAAAAGGCCCCGCCGAAGGTGACCAGCGTGTCAAACCCGCCTTGCCGAGCCGCTGCCAGATTATACTTCAACTTTCTCCATTTGTTCCCCGATATTTGCGGGTGAATCAAGTCGTCGCGTTTGACGAGCCAACGCACGCCCGCCGCATCAGCCACTTGACTGCGCACACGTTGCACGGGCGTGGTTTCGTTGATGCGTTTGGCGTTTACCGTTTGGCGTTTATCGTTCATCGTTTTTGCCCAAAATGCACTGACCACCGACGACTTACCACTTACGACTCACCACTCATCACTGACATGACTGACGACATCGAGTACGCCGAGCCGGGCGAAGACGGCGACTTGTACGAACACCACCGCATCGTGGTGGACAAAGGGCAGTCACCGGTGCGGATCGACAAGTTCCTGACCGACAAGATTGCCAACGCCACGCGCAACAAGGTGCAGCAAGGCATTGAAACCGAGGCCGTTCGCGTGAACGACCGGCCCGTGAAGCCGAGCTACAAGGTGCAGCCGATGGACGTAATCACCGTGTCGCTGCCTGAGCCGCCCCGCGATACGGACGTGGTACCGGAGGACATTCCGCTCAACATTGTTTTCGAGGACGACGAACTGCTCATTATCAACAAACCGGCTGGCATGGTGGTGCATCCGGCTTACCAAAACTGGACGGGCACGCTGGTCAACGCCCTCACGTACCACTTCCGGCAATTGCCCACCACGCAAAACGGCGAAGGACGGCCCGGGCTGGTGCATCGCATTGACAAGGATACGTCGGGGCTGCTGGTGATTGCCAAGACCGAATGGGCCATGACGCATTTGGCGCGGCAGTTTTTCGACCACAGCATCGAGCGGACGTACTACGCCTTGGTGTGGGGCGAACCCAACCCGCCCGACGGGACGATTGACGTGAACCTCGGACGCAGCCTCAAAGACCGCCGCGTCACCACCGCCTTCCCGGACGGCGACTTTGGCCGCCACGCCGTGACCCACTACAAAACGCTACAGCCGCTGCGGTACGTGTCGCTGGTGCAGTGCAACCTTGAAACGGGCCGCACTCACCAAATCAGGGCGCACATGCAGCACATCGGCCATCCGCTTTTCAACGATGCCACTTACGGCGGCGACAAAATACTGCGCGGCACCACGTTCGCCAAATACCGGCAATTTGTCGAAAATTGCTTCAAACTCATGCCGCGCCAAGCCTTGCACGCCAAGTCGCTGGGTTTTGTGCATCCGCGCACCCGCCAATGGCTGCAATTCGACAGCGACCTGCCCGAAGATTTCAAGTGAAATATCTTGAGTCGTTGGTCTTGGGTCTTGGGTAATCGGCGTTTTGAGCAAAAATCGTCAGAATCAGGATTCACAGGATTTTCAGGAAAAACAGGATTTTGCTTCGATTCTGCCTTTTCTGGTAATCCTGTGGATCCTGATTTTGACAACTGCGTTTTGGGTAAAAACCGCTTAAAACGCATTCGGCGAAGCCAATCATGGTTCAGACAAAAACATCCAAAACGTAACCGTTCAATTCAGGCAAGCTTTTTTAGTGGTGTTAAAACCCGTCCGTCTTCCGAGCGAAAGCAACAAATCCTTCCGCAACGTTGGTGTTGACGCAGGCTTTACGTACTTTGCATCAGACATTTTTTCCTGATTTACAGCATC
>JALOMD010000163.1 GCA_025455595.1 Cytophagales bacterium
TGACCGTTTCCGGCCGGGTAACCGACTCGGGAGACGGCACGCCTCTGCCTGGCGTGAGCGTGGCCGTGAAAGGCACTACCACCGGCACCACTACCGACGCAGGAGGCCGCTATTCGTTGCAAACGTCTTCCAACGCCACTTTGGTGTTCAGTTTCATCGGTTTTACGAGCCAAGAAGTAGCACTAAACGGACGAACCACCCTGAACATCAACTTGGTCTCTGACACCAAATCATTGACCGAAGTGGTAGTGGTCGGTTACGGTGTACAGGAGAAGAAGGATGTGACTGGCTCCATTGCCCAAATCAAAGGGTCTGAGGTGGCCAGCTTGCCGGTGCAAAGCTTCGAGCAAGGTCTGCAAGGTCGCGCCGCCGGTGTGAACATCACTACGCCCAACGGCGTGTTGGGTAACGCCCCTATTATCCGGGTGCGCGGCGTGAACTCCATTTCGTCCAGCTCGCAGCCGCTGATTGTGGTGGACGGCTTGCCGGTGAACTCCGGCGTGACCGTGACCGGTTTCGTGTCGAACAACATCCTCGGCGACATTAACCCGAACGACATCGAATCGTACGAAGTGTTGAAAGACGCTTCAGCCACGGCTATCTACGGTTCGCGGGCTGCCAACGGCGTTATTATGATTACCACCAAAAAGGGCAAACAAGGCAAAGCCAGTGTCACCTACGATACATGGTTTGGATTGACAGAGGCGTTCCGCAAGTTTGATTTGCTCAATGCCCAAGAGTACACCGACATGAAGAATGAGGGATATCGGAACTGGCTGGCTGGTGGTAATGCCGCCGTTAACAACCGTACCAACGAACAGGGTATCGCTCAACTGCTTACTGTAAACGGCCGTCAAGTGGATACCGATTGGTATGATGCGGTGTACCGCCGGGGCGTACAGCAAAACCATGCCCTTAGCGTAAACGGGGCAACAGACCGTACCAACTATCTTTTCTCGCTGGGATACACCAACCAAGAAGGGATGCTCAAAGCAAATAATTTTCGCCGTTACACCGCCCGAATGAACATAAGCCACAAAATATACAACTGGCTTACTTTGGGTGCAAACGTGCAATACACCAACAGCAAAACCCAATCGCCCAATACAGGTGTGCAAGGTGCTTTCGCCACCAGCGGTTTGGGACGTATTCCGTTGGTGCAACCGCCCAACGTACCGGTCTTCAACGCCGATGGTTCTTACAACATTGACCGTGCCAACAACCGCGTAGGCGTAGGCAACAACGCTCCTAACGCCGTGGGCCTGAACTTCCCCAACCCGGCACCAGAACTTGACCTGAGCCTGTCAACCGCCGAAACCAACCGACTGTTCGGTAACGTGTACTTGGATGCTCAAATCATCAAAGGCTTGAATGCCCGTACAACCCTTGGTTTGGACAATGGATACATTGAGGCCATTACTTTCCAGAATGCCCTACACGGTGACGGTTTTCAAAACGGCGGCGTTGCCAACAACATTTTCCTACGCAATCAGTTGCTCAACTGGCAGAATACGCTGAACTACTCGAAAACCTTTGGAAAACTCAACCTGTCTGCCTTGGCTGGCTCTGAGTTGCAGAGAACATCGTCCAACTGGTGGGGAGCCAGCCGCCAAAACGTAGCTGATCCGTTCTTCCGTACCTATCAAGGTACGTTCGCGGTGAACAATGCTCCGGTGGGCAACTTCCAAACTATCAACAACTTGCTTTCTTTCTTCGGGCGGGTGAACCTTTCGTTTGCTGACAAGTACCTTGTGTCTGGTAACATTCGTCGCGACGGCCTGTCTTCCCTTGCCAGCGATTTCAAGTGGGGCAACTTCTGGGGCGTTTCGGCTGGCTGGCGGTTGTCGCAGGAAGAATTCTTCAAAAGTCTCAACCTCTCGTTTGTGGACGAGTTCAAATTCCGGGGCAGCTTCGGAACCGTAGGTAACAGTTTCCTGCCGAATGACTTCGGTTCATTGGGCTTGTTCGGAGCCGGTTTGTACGGTGATGCCACCACTTGGGTATTGACGCAGGCACCGAGCAGCACGCTACGTTGGGAGTCAAACCAGAAGATTGATGCCGGTGTTGATGCCTCTTTTTTCAGGAATCGGTTGCAAATTGAATTCGCCTACTACCAAAACAACCTGTCAGATTTGATTCTGAACAGCCCGCAGCCGCCTTCGATGGGTATTCCGGGCAACTCGATTCTGGCCAACGTGGCACGTATGCAAAACCGGGGCATCGAACTCACAGTGAATACAACGAACATTGATCGGAATGGCTTCCAATGGACGACGAGTTTCAACATTTCCACCATGCGTAACGAAGTGTTGCAACTGGGTCCCGGAAACGCGGACATTAACACGTTCACTGGCGGTTTGGAGCAGACCAACATTACGCGGGTGGGCGAACCCATCGGTAGCCTTTTTGCCGTGCGGTGGGCAGGTGTAAACCCTGAGAACGGTCGAGTGATGTTCGTCAACCGCGACGGCAGACGGGTGCAGTACAACCACGCTGCTCCTGCTGCTTCGCGCTGGACTTTTGTGGACACCACGGGCGTAGTAGTCGCTCCATCACCGGCTGGCGACCGAGTAATGGCTGGCAATACGCTGCCCACTTGGTTTGGCGGCCTTGGCAACACGTTCCGTTACAAAGGCTTCGATTTGAACATTTTCCTGCAATTCTCGGGTGGTAACAGAATCTACAACGGCACCCGTGCCGGTTTGCTTGACCAACGCATGTGGAACAACCGTACGGAAGTGCTGACACGTTGGACTACGCCTGGCCAAGTCACCGACGTGCCACGCTTGGTGTACAGCGACAACGTTTCCAACGGTTCGGCTTTTGCCACTACGCGCAATATTGAGCGGGGCGACTTCCTACGGGTGCGTAACATCACATTGTCCTACAATTTTGCACAACTGCCTTTCCTGAAAAACAACGGCATCTCTACTGTACGCGTGTATGCCCAAGTGCAAAACGCTTTCTTGTTCACTCGCTACACCGGGGCTGACCCCGAAGTGAGTGCCAACGGACAAGCCAACGGCTTCCAAGCTACCAACTTGGCACCAGGTGTTGACCGCAACGTGGCTCCCCAAGCCCGCACGTATTCAGTGGGATTAACCGTTACTTTGTAAGAACTTTAAGTAGATATCTAACATGAAAAAATATTCGTTTTTCAAAAAACGCTTTCAGTTGGCTTTTGTGTTGCTTCTGTTCACCTTCGGCTGCAACACCGAGGAACTGCTGAACCCGGCACCGCCTACTTCGCTCTCCGATTTGGAGGCTTTCGACACACCCGAACGGGTGTTGCAACAAGTGAACGGCCTGTATGCCACTTTGAAGGGCGGCCAGTTTTTGGGCGGCCGCATGCAAGTGTACCATGACGTTCGCGGCGAGGACTTTCAAAACCGCCTTGGTAACGGTGTGACGGCCCTGTTCACGTGGCAGTACAACCAGTTGGCCAGCAACGCCGAGCCGCTCAACGCATGGTCACAAGGTTTCCTTACTATTAACCGGTGCAACGTGTTGCTACAAGGACTCATCGACAACCCGAACGCAGTGGGTGCCGAGCTGGCCGACGACTATCGTGCGGAAGCCCGGTTTGTACGCGCGGTCACATACTACCACTTGGTGAACCTGTACGCCCGCCCGTTTGCTTTCCAGAACGGCAATACACCCGGATTGCCGTTGCGTCTGGTAGCAGAAACCAGTCCCGCCAACCGCGACTTGGCTCGCAGTACGGTGGCACAGGTTTACGAGCAAATTTTGTCTGACCTGACTTTTGCCGAGCAAAACCTGCCGCTGAACTACAGCACCCCGGTGCTTAATGCAACCCGTGCCCACCGTAACACCGCCATTGCTTTCAAGACGCGGGTGCTGTTGGCCATGCAACGGTATGCGGATGTGGTGACCGAAGCCCGCAAGATCGTGGCACAGACGGCAGCCCCGTTTTCGGCTACTTCCGGCGTGCCTCATGCTTTGGAAGCCAATATTCGGACGGTGTTCACCAGCCCCTATACCGGCCCGGAGGCTATTCTTTCCATGCCGTTCAATACCAACGATCTGCCCGGTGTCCAGAACAGTCTGAATCATTACTTTACCCAACCCGGCTCTGGCGACAACTTCGGCAATGGTGAGTATTACTTGGATCGTGGTACGCAAGGAATTTTGAACAACGCGGCATTTACTGCCAGCGATGCCCGGCGCACGCAACTGACCCTGACGGTGGGTGCCGCTCCCAACAACCTTACGTACTTGACCAAGTTTCCGCGTAACCCGGCCATTGACTGGGTACCGCTTACCCGTTATTCGGAAGTGCTGCTTAACTATGCCGAGGCGTTGGTGCGTACCACTAACACCGTGGATGCAACCGCATTGGCCTTGCTCAATGCGGTGCGTGGCCGTTCAGCCCCCGGTGCTATATACGCGTCATTCGGCACTGCTGATGAGTTGCTCAATGCCATTTTGCTTGAACGGCGCATCGAATTGATGGGCGAAGGCTTTAGGGGCATTGATATCACACGGTTACAATTGCCGCTTCCCGCTAAGACGGGCGTGCTTGGCTCTGTTCCCATTGGTGGTGAACAGTACATCTTTCCGATTCCGCAAGCGGAGTTGGACAATAACCGACTGATGGTGCAAAACCGCCCGCTTTAAATCATTGCATTTGCCTTTACAAACAACAACACCCGACCAACTATGGTCGGGTGTTGTTGTTTGTAGGGCTATGTTTGCGTTTTGAGCAAAAATTGCCCAAAACGTATGACCTGTCAAGGTTTGCTCCAATAAACCACCAAATTGTGCGTGTCGCGGCCGGCGGCGATGATGTCGGGGCGGTTGTCGGCGTTCAGGTCGGCCACGAGCAGGTCTTCGCAGGCCATTCGGTTGTCGTCAATCACGTGTTCCTGCCAGTTGCGTCCGGTGTTGTCGGCGGGGACGAACAGCCGGATGCCCACCCGGCCGTCGGCGTTCGGGGTGCGCCAGCCCACCACCACTTGCGTGCTGCCCAACCCCAGCAAATCGTCGCAGGCCACGGCGTGGCCTTGGTTCATGTTCTCGGTCAACACGTGCCGAAAAGTGGTGTCGGCAGGCTGATAGACCACCAGCTGGTGCCCGTGCATCGGCTCGACGGCTGCCGAAAAAACACCGCCGTTTGCAAACGTTCCCCGGCGCACCTCGCCCGTGCCGTAGCCGCGCTGCACCCAGCCGTCGGCCACCCACTTCCCTTTCTGGAAACGCACCGTCTTCACTCCCTCGCGGCCACCCAGCCAAAGGCGCGTCTCCGGGCCGTCCTCCACGATTTCAAAATTGTGCGTCAAATGCAGCGTCGAATCCACTACCGTGTGTTTCCAAGCCGATGAAGGATTTTTCGGCACGTCGAAAGCCAGGATTTTCACGCCCGCGCCCCGGCCGTTCTGGTTGCCGCGTCCGTGCAGCGGCACCACGATGAGCTGGAACCGCCGGCCGTCCACCTTGGCCCAGCGCATCCGGTGGATGGTCGGCTCGTGGTAGAGTTGCACCGATTCCCAACGGCCGGTAGGGTCGGCGGGACGCTTCAGGAAAAACACCGCTCCCGACTGCTTGTCGTCGGTGGTTTCGGCGGGGTTCCATTGCGCACCCACGGCCACCTCCACGCGGCCGTCGCCGTCAATGTCGCGGGCGGCGATGCACACGTTGTCGTGCTGGGTCAGGTTTTCGGCCATCACGAAGCGTTTCCAGTCGCCGTTGCGGTACCAAACGAACTGCTTCTTGTCGGCCAGCAGAATGTCGGGCTTGCGGTCTCCGTCCACATCGCCCACAGCCAAGCCGTAGCCGATATTCACGTTTGCATCAATGGTTTGGGCCTCGAACTGCGGCGGAGACAGCAGTTGCAGGGCCAGCAGCGGAAAAAAAATCGATGACATAAATGAGTCGTTAGTCGTTAGTCATTAGTCGTTAGTCAAAAAACAACCCCACGCCAGAAAGCAAGGCATTGAGAGATTTTTCTCGTCGCGGGAATGGTGCGCCTCGGTGACGGGCAAACGCTCAACACATGTCGGTTTGTTTCCACCAAAGTAAGCAAATTCGTTAATGGGATAACGGGTTAATGCGATAATGGGTCAGCGTTTTGGGCAAATTTTGCCTAAAACGCTGTGTACACGCAGGTCTGTACGCTATGCGTCTGACCGGAATCCGCCGAACGCCGAGACAACAGGCTCGCAAACCATACAACTCACGACATTTTGGCTCCGAAAATTACCTTTGTGGTTACCGGCGCGTAAAAAACAGCGGATTGCGCGACAGAATCCGTAAACTCGCAGCAGGGAATTGAACACTGAGAGGCAAGGCTTTATGCTGAAAAAACGACTGTTTCTAATCTGTGCATCGCTTTTGTGCGCATTCGCTGCCTTGGCGCAAAACCAAGCCGCACAAGGCACCGATTCGGTAAAAAACGCCCGAATTGAAAATCCCGCAACAGGCGGGAACGCCACCCAACCGATACGGCTGCTCGAAATCGGCATCGGCCCGACGGCCTA
>JALOMD010000164.1 GCA_025455595.1 Cytophagales bacterium
CTACGACTTGGACTTTTTGGAAACGGAGAAAGGTGCTGTGCCATCAAGCGTACTACCGGGCTTTGGCTTGTCGGTGGAGACGAGTTTCAATTGACACCAAACCCGCGGCTTTGGCGTTCCCGCTCCCGACACGTCGGGACAGGCAAATGCGGGATTTTCAATACCGACAACTGGCGGCATCTTCGATTCGGGCAAATTTTTGCTAAAACGCTGCTTGTCAACTGATAGAACCTCTGTTTTAATTCTTAATTCTACATTCTGAATTCTTAATTGGCCTTATGCCTCAGGAGCAACCCAACAATCCGCTGCACGGCAAAACGCTGGAGATGATCGTGAACCAGTTGGTGGACGAGTTCGGCTGGGAAGAACTCGGCTACATGATTCCCATCCGCTGCTTCCAATACGACCCGAGCATCAAGTCAAGCCTGACCTTTCTGCGCAAAACGCCGTGGGCACGCAAGAAAGTAGAGGAGTTGTACTTGAGAACTTTTTATTAGGTCAGAGATCAGAGATAAGAGGTCAGAAGGCGTTTTGGGCAAAATTGTCAGAACCTTGATTCGCAGGATTGAAGGATTTACCATGATTCTCTCATTTCAATCAAGGCAATCTTGTAATCCTGCGAATCAAGGTTCTGACAATCGGGCGTTTTGAGCAATTTTTGCTCAAAACGCTGCGCACCGCTGACTCGGGATTCTGATTCCATGTCGGTTGACCATTGTTGCGTGCTATTGCACTACATAGTAATTAAAAGTTGTGTCAATCACCTTGACTTCTGCGCCTTGCTTTTTGGAGAGAAGTATGCGCAGTCTGGGAAAGATGCTTTGGCCCAAGACATTTGGGGCGAACTGTATCACCACAGTATCCTTTAGTACGGCAAGCTCTTTGTCGCACCCTGCTATCGTTTTCCGAACTGTGTCAACGGATATATTTGATTTGTTTTCACAATCGAAATAGGCTTTGGCGATTCCCCATTGCGCGTTGTCTGTGCATATTTCCACCAACACCTTTTCATCCTTCTTGACAGTGTCTTTTGACAAGATGCGCAGAGGGACATCGGCTTCCGAAGCGGTTTCGGAAGACTTTTTCGAGCAACATGTGGTCAAAAGCGTCAGGCTAAACACGGTTGCCGTTTTAAGCAAAAAACGCCCAAAACACATTTGAGTTCTGACCTCTGCTCTCTGACTTCTGACCTTCATTTCTTCCATTTCAGCGTATTGAGCAAATGCACCGCATCCTCGCGGATGTATTCGATGACCGGGGCCAGCGAGTCGTTTTTGGTAGCGGTGCGGAAATACAACGCCCCCCGGAAAAAATGCGTCGTGGTGTCGGTGACGTAAAACTGGAACTGGCTGGGCACCTCGCCTTCGAGCGTAAACAGATTGGCCGTTTTGCCGTCTTTGGTTTTCATCACGAATTCCTCAATGGCTTCGGCTTTGATGTTGTGCTTGCTGGCGAGGCGGTAGGCATCGTTTACCAGTTCCTGAAACTTCTTCGGGTCTTCGTTCACCGATTTGTAGGTGATTTGCACGTTGGCCTTCAGTTCGGGATAATAGACAAAAATCCAGTACGGCTCGGCGGTGGCAAAAGTGTCGGGGCGAATGACGGCGTGTTTCGAGTACTCGAATGCGTACGGGTAGTTGCCCGTCAGCGGCTGGTAGCCGTGAGGAGGCAAATCAATACGGTTATAGCCTTTGGGCTTCGGCACGTAGTCGGTGGAGGTGCCGCAGCCCCAAAAAAAGGCCGTAATCAAGTAGAAAAAGAGTAGGTTTTTCAAAGTAAGGAGTGGTAAGTGGTGAGTCGTTAGTGGTCAGTCAGTGTCTGTTTTGAATTCTTCGTAGCGGCGGGTATAAAACCCGCCGCTACGGAAAAAGCGTTTTGGGCGTTTTTCATCCAAAACAGCGATGAGTCGATGCCGCGAAGCCTGTCCCGACGAGTCGGGAGGGAGTCCAAAACCCTTCGCTACGAAAGAGAAGCGAAAGTCCTAATTCTGTTTCGCATGCCGTTTTGGGCAAAAAATGCTTAAAACGCAACTTATCATCAACTTGGTAGTAAATCTATTGCACACTTCCCCATTTACCAACCACTGCCGACTTACCACTAACGACTTACGACTTACGGTTCGGCCACAAAATTAAGACCAATGTGATTGCCATCATCACGCCGACCAGAATATTTGCACCCCAACGCAGGCGGTCTTTCTCGGCCAAGGGGCGCAACCGGTTGTCGTCGGTGTTCATGCGTTCATAGACCGGGCCGAGTTCGTTGGCCGAGATGCTCTGGTTGCGCAGGCTTTGCCCGTTCACCATCAGCACCAAACCTGACCGCAGCGTGTCGTAGGCCCGTTTTTCGGTGTTGAAATATACCCACTGGAAATATTTTTTCCACTCGTAGCGGCCTGGCTCTTTCGGTAGCACGTAGGTTTGGAACAGTTTCTCGCCCGTCACGCGGCGGCCGGTCAGGTTCAGGCTCAGCTTGCTTTCGGGTGGGAAAAACTCGAAGGACACGTCCGAGACGGGCGGAACGAGGTTCACTGCCGAAAAATTGCCTTCGCCCACGATCTTGAACTGGTGGTAAAGCCCCCGGCCCGTCACCGGCCGCTTGCGGCTCACGGCCTCTTCGAGCCGGAAAGTGCCAACGGCCACTTTGCCGCGCAACGGATGCGGTGGCAGCGGGTTCACCGTTACGGTTTTCGGATAGGCATAAAACGTCTGGTAGCTCTCCTTGCGGTTGCCCTGCTTCACGCGCATGGTGAAGCCCACTTGGCCGAAACGCACCGTATCGGTGTTGAATGGGTAAAATGTGGCTTGGTACATCTTGTACTGCGTATAGCGGCGGCCTTTGATGGTGACCGGAAACGACTGGAACTCCCGGATGCGAAAGTCTTCCTCCCAGCAATTGTCGGGCTTGATTTGCTTCAGAATCTCCGCTATTTGCTCGCCGGGGCGGTACGATTCCAAAGCCGCACGGCTGTTGTCAGCAATGTAGAGGGCCAGCGACGCGGTGAAACCTTCGCCCACGTAAACGGTCGGCTTGTCAATGCTGAAAGCCAAGAAAGCGTCGTCTTTCACGTCGCCGTACTCGGCCGCCACGGCTGAGATTTCCTTCGCCAACGTGCTGTCGAGCAGCAGTTTGTAGTCGGGATTAATGGGCGGCCCGACGGCAACGCTGGTGCCTTTGGTGCGCACTTCGCGGCCGTTGATAGTCATGGGAAAGTCGGGCAGCGTGTACGTACCTTCGTCCGTAGCCATGTAGTTTTGCGTGACGCGCTGCACCGTAAGTTGCTTCCCGGCCACGTTTTCACGCGTGGTCACCAAGACTACGTCGCGTTTCTGCATCCCTTTGATGTCCGGGAAAGGCGAATAAACGCTGGGCTGCTGGGCGTTGCGGATGACCAGCGTGATGGCAAACGGCTCGTCGAGGGCGATGGTTTTCTTGCCCAGTTCGACGGTGCTTTCTTGGGCTTGGGCGGAAAAAACCGTCAAAAACATCGCAAAACACAAGGCGAACCGCCACCCCGCAGGCTGTTCAGGGCCGTAATAACGGATGCGGATACGTGCGAACGGCTGTTTCATGACGAGGCGGTGTTTTCATTGCCGGCGGGCGGCGATGCAGGCGTACCGAGCCGCACAAAATCTTCCTTCAACCGCCGGATTTGCCGCTGCTGCACCCGCACCACGCGCCGAAACATCCACGCGGCGGTGAAAAAACCGATGAGGAACGAAACCAGCATGAAAATCATGAACCAAACGCTGGTTTCGCTGAAAAATTCTTCAAGTATGGGTGGGAGTTCCATTTTCGGGACACAAGAGTGGTAAGTCGTAAGTGGTAAGTCGGCAATGGCGTTTTGAGCAAAAATTGCCCAAAACGCTATGTGTGTACTGGCGCAAGCGTCCGCTTGTGCCGAAGGCTTGACCAGCATCCGCTGGTCGCAAGCGAAGCTTGCAAAAGACGACGACACGCCGAAGGGTAATCTTGTATGAAGTTAGTCAAAAGTGTTTTAAGTATTTTTTGCTTAAAACGTCTGTTGTTGTATTCCGTTTCTGTTGACATCGGTTTTGGCAAACCTAACGGTTTGCGACCAGCGGACGCTGGTCAAGCCTTCGGCATCACGCCGAGGCGTGACACCAGTACACACGTGTTGAAAAAGATTCAAGTCGCTGGCAATCAGCAGTTCTTCTCAAGACACAAGACCAAAGAACCACGACTGTTCTCATTTCACTTCAATCAACAAACTGTTGGTTCGGTTGCGTGCATCGGCGGGCCGGGTGTTGGTGGCGATTTCAGCAGCGATGTCTTTGGTACGGAGCAAATATTTGCGCACCGCCTCGGCGCGGGCCTGGGCCTGCCGGGGCGGTATTCTGTCACTGGTGTAGGCCGTGACGGTCACCGTAGTCGGCTGTTGGCGGGCGAAGGCCTTCAACGAGTCGGCGTAGATGATGAACGGCAGCCGGGGCGTGAAGATTGCCTGCCTGCCCTTGAAATGCACTTCCGAGAACGTCATGTGTGCAAACTCGTAGCGTGGCGGCGGCTGGGCGGTGTTTGGCGCAAACCAAAAGCTGACCGGCTCGTCGGGGGCTGTTGCGGCTTCCGGGTCGCTGTCCTCGGCTATCTGTGCCTCAATCCAGACCCGGCCCGGACGCACCTGTTGCCACCGCACCAGGCTGTCGCGCACAAAGGCGGCGCGGGCCAAGCCGAGGTTTTCGTACATCCCGGCGGGTACGGCTTTCTCGGCCTGCGTGTAGCGGCCCACGATGCGCAGCCGAAGTTTGTCATCGCTTTGCAGGTAACGCCCCAGCCGCCGCATGAAGTCGCGGTTGGCGGGAGTCAAGTCAGCCGAGCCGTTGGCTAATGTAAAGGCCATCTGCCCGCGTCCCGAAATCACTTCGCCCGTCGGCCCGATGCGCAAGCCGCTCACTGCCGGGTCGAAGATCACTTCTTGACTGCACAAGTGCCGGATTTCGCACACGTACACATGGCGTGCCCACGTCGCCCACACCAGAAACACTGCAAAACCAACCAAGAACTTGAACACGGGGTAATCCAGAATTTAGAATTATGAATTCAGAATCAGGGTGCGTTTTGGGCGAAATTTGTCCAAAACGCAAATTCAAAGCGAATTACGGGCTACGGCTCGGGATTTAAAAACGTCAGGCGAAATTTCGGTAGCGGAAGGATGCTGATTGTAAAGTCGTTTTAGGTAAAAATTGCCCAAAACGCCTGTAAAAAAAATAGCAACACGGATGGAACGCCTGCCTGTCGGCAGACAGGGATGAAAAGGATTTGAACGGATTGAAATTCGTTTTTTATCCATCGCACCCGTTTCATCCGTGTGCCATATAGCGTGCAGAAAGCCCTTTGTGTCAGGATTTCGGCGGCTTTTTCGGCTGCCGTCCGGTCAAACAATTGACTTTCAGCGAAGTTACACTTCTTTGGGCCTACTGGCAAGCCGCATTGGGTATGTAGGAAAAACGCTGACTGTCAATTGGATAAGGTTACCCAAAACCTAACTTTGCCGACCCGAACGGGATAGTGGGCAGTTGGCGGTAAGTTCAATGCCCCTTCCCTCACTTGCAAAGGAGTCCCGACAAGTCGGGATTGCCAAAACACTTGAAAACCGGTAAGTTTTGACCCCGGTAGCGCACAACTCATGGCTGCTTGCATACTACTGGACATTGTTTAGACAAAAGAAGAAAGGGCAAAGAAAAAAGAGCGGCCCGACCAGCCCGCTTTTCTCTTTCGTCTTTGCTCTTTTGTCCTGTGATAAGACTAAGAACTAAAGACTAACTACTAAAGACTTGGCAATTACACAGAAATACGTTTGCATTCACGGTCATTTTTACCAGCCGCCCCGCGAAAACCCGTGGCTGGAGGCCATCGAAACGCAAGAGTCGGCGTTTCCGTACCACGACTGGAACGAACGCATCACCTACGAATGCTACGGAGCCAACACGGCCTCGCGCATCTTGGGCCACGACCAAGACATCGTGGACATTGTGAACAACTACGCCCGCATCAGCTTCAACTTCGGGCCGACGCTGCTTTCGTGGATGGAACGGCACGACCCGGAAATCTACCAAGCCATCCTGCAAGCCGACCGTGACAGCCGGGACTTGTTCTCTGGTCACGGCTCGGCGTTGGCGCAGGTCTATAACCACCTCATCATGCCGCTGGCCAACCGCCGCGACAAACATACGCAGGTGATCTGGGGCCTGCGCGACTTCGAGCATCGCTTCGGACGGAAACCGGAGGGCATGTGGCTGGCCGAAACCGCCGTTGACACCGAAACGCTGGAAGCACTGGCCGAACACGGCATCCGGTTCACCATATTGGCTCCCCGGCAGGCGCAAGCCGTGCGTCGCATGGGCGGCACCGATTGGACGGACGTATCGGGCGAACGGGTGAATCCGCGCGTGCCGTACCATTGCCAGTTGCCGTCGGGGCGTTCCATTGTGCTGTTTTTCTACGACGGGCTGGTGTCGCAAGACGTGGCTTTCAAGACGGGTTGGTGTCGCAGGACGTGGCTTTCAAGGGATTGCTCAAAAACGGGCAGCATTTTGCCGACCGGCTCATGCAGGCGTTTCCCGGCAACGACGAAGCCGAAGCCCGGCTGGTTCACATCGCCACGGACGGGAATTTTTGGCAAAATTTCCGCCGAAATACGAGGCTCGTATCTTCGAAAACAGTTCGTGGAGTTGCGTACACGGCGTGGAGCGGTGGCGCAGCAACTGCGGCTGCAACTCGGGCGGCAACCCGCACTGGCACCAGCACTGGCGGGCACCGCTGCGCCATGCCCTCGACTGGCTGCGCGATGAGTTGGCTCCGCGTTACGAAGAAGCCATGCGCCACTATACCGCCGACCCGTGGGCGGTGCGCGACGCTTACATTGACCTAATCCTGAACCGCACGCCTGAAAATATCCGTGCATTCGCCGATCAGCACGCCAATCGACAACTCACTGACGATGAGCGGATTCGGTTCCTGAAACTGCTCGAAATGCAGCGGCACGCCATGCTCATGTACACGAGTTGCGGCTGGTTTTTCGACGAGGTTTCGGGCATTGAGACGGTGCAGATCTTGCAATACGCCAGCCGGGCCATCCAACTGGCCGACGAACTGGGCACGCATCCGGGCCGCGACTTGGAAGCGGAGTTTGTGCATCGCCTTGCCGACGTGCCGAGCAACGTGGGTCATTTCGGCAACGGGGCGACCATCTACGAACAGAAAGTGAAGCCGGCCCGGCTCACCACCACGCGGTTGGGGGCCAATTACGCCATTGTGTCGCTGTTCGAGGAGTACCCGGATCACTTGCCGCTGTACAGTCATTTGTTTCGCAGCGAGATTTATGACCGGCTGGAGGCGGGCGTGCAGAAACTGGCTATCGGCATGGCACGGGTTACGTCAACGCTTACGCTGGAGGAGAGCGAAGTCAGCTTTGCCGTGCTGTACTTGGGCCAGCAGGCCTTGGTAGCCCACGCCCGCGAGGCCATGCCGCCCGACGCATTCGCCGAGATGCACCGCGTTGTGCGCGAAACCTTTGCGAAAGGCCAAATCGGCGAGGCCATCCACGCCATGAGCCGCTATTTTGGCACGGAACTGTTTTCGCTGAACCAACTCACCAAAGACGAGCAACGCCGCGTGCTTGACCGCATCATGGGCAACACGCTGGCATCCATCGAGAACGCGTTCCGGCAGATTTACGAACACAACTACCACATGATGAACCCCGCCAACCACAGCGAAACACCGGTGCCTTCGATGTTCAAGACAACGGCGGAAGTGGTGGTGCAGGCCGACTTGCGGGCGTTGTTCGAGTCGGAGCGGCCCAACGTTGAGGAGATGCGCCGCTTGACGGGCGAGGTGAAACGTTGGCAAATCAAACCTGACGCAGACACGGTGGGTTTTGCCGCCGTGAAACGGTTGAATGCGTTGATGAAGCAACTGGACAACACGCCCAGCGTGGAGCAGGTGAAATATATTGCCGACTGGGTGCGTGAACTGAAAACGCTGGCCATGCCGCTCGACTTGTGGGCGGCGCAGAACGTCTATTTTTTCGTAGGCAACCGCTACTACGGCGAAATCCGCGACTTGGCCCAGCGCGGCGACCACGCCGCCCAACGCTGGATCAAGCACTTTACCGAATTGGGCCAGTTGCTGGACGTGCGGATTGTTTGAAATGGGAGGAGCCTCCCCCCAACCCCCTCCGAGGGAGGGGGCTTTTTTTCTCCTCATTCAGGAAAGGGCTTCGGGGTGATGGCTTGTTGCGCCGGTTCCACCGGGCGATGCCCGGTGCTGGACTATTACGCCCTTGCAGGGCTAAAAGCGTTTCGGGCGATTTTTGCCCAAAACGCTTCTTTCTGACCTCTGAATTCTAATCTCTGACCTCGAGACTATTTTTTCGTTGCGGCGTGTTCGGCGTTGAGTCCGTTCAGCACCTCTTGCGTGATGTCGAGGTTGTCTTGGGCGTAGAGGATGGCACTGGCACCTTTGGTGTAGGCCAGCACGTATTTGTAGGGTTTGTCCTTTGTGTATTTTTTGAGGTAGTCTGAGATTTTCCCCATCAACTCCTCGTTTTTCTCCTGCTCTTCGCGTGCCAAGTCGGTGGCGATTTTTTCGCTGTACTGGCGCAGTTCGGCATCTTTCATTTTCAGGTTCTGCTCAGTGGCTTGGATTTGCTCCACCGTCATTGAGCCGCTTTTGCGTTGGTAAGCCACAATCTCGTTTTGCAAGGCGCGGGCACGTCCGTTCACTTCCTGTTCCATCTTTTGCCGACGGGCCTTCAGGTTGTCGGAGGTCTGCTTGAAAAACTCGTATTTGGACATCAGCGTATCGGTGTTCACGTAGGCGATTTCGGCGGCGGGCACGTTGGCGGGCAGCGAATCTTTGCGCACATCCACCAGTTTGGCCCCTTCGGTGCTTGGCGCAGAAGGTTTCTTGAAATGCAAGTAATACAACACGGCTACCGCCACCAGCAACACGCCGTTCAAAAGCAATGACAGGTTTTTCATGGAGAATGGATTGGGATTCGGTTTTCCGTCCCGACAAGTCGGGACGCGGGGGCAAAGATAAGGACACAATCCAAGAATCAGCGGAGGCCAAATAAAAGTTTGGCACGCAGGTACTTGGTGTTCATGCGAACCAGGGCGCGTTTTGGGCAAATTTTGCCCAAAACGCTTTTGTTGTGGCTGGCGTCACGCCTCGACGTGATGCCTTTTGTCAGACCAGCGTCCGCTGGTCGCGAGCCAACGGCTCGCAAAGGCCATTACCACGCCGAGGCGCAATTCAGGCAAGGATCAAATTAAAGACGTTTTGGCCGGTTTTTGCTTAAAACGCCTGTTGTTGTTGACATAAGCTTTTGCAAACCTATCGGTTTGCGACCAGCGTCCGCTGGTCAGATAAAGAGGCGTGACGCCAGCCTCGGCTTAACACCGGCAACGGGAGGTCTCAATTCTGAATTCATAATTCTGAATTGGATTTCACTTTGCCTTCACCCGCGCCGCAAGTCCAGATTTTTGGTAAAGCAAGTTCCAGATACCAATCGGCTGGCCGGATGTGTAGCCGCTGAGGCTGTCCATTGCCGGGTATGCGGCTCGCAGGGCGGCGAATTCCTCTTTTTTCAGGTCTTTGCCCACCGTGCCGTGGCAGCGCAGGCAAGTGGCCGAATGAAGGCCAATGGGGCGGGAATACAGTAACAAATCCTCGCCGTCGCGCTGCACGTTGGGTTCGAGCGGCAGGTTGTTTTCGGCGTTGTAACGGTACGCATCCCACACTTGGGCCG
>JALOMD010000761.1 GCA_025455595.1 Cytophagales bacterium
TGGCTTTTTTCACGGCACGCAGCCCCATTGCCGACCGCCTGGCCGGGCTGCTGGCGCGGGGCGAGGTGCCGCTGCGGATTGTCCACAACGACACCAAAATCAGCAACGTGCTGCTGGATGCGGCCACGGGCCGGGGCGTGTGCGCCATTGATTTGGACACGGTGATGCCCGGCACGCTGCTTTATGATTTCGGCGACATGATGCGGACGTTCCTCAGCCCGGCGGCGGAAGACGAAACGGACTTGTCGCAGGTGCGCATCCGCATGGACGTGTTCGAGGCTTTGGCGCAGGGGTATTGGGCCGAGGTGGGCGGCTGGATTACGCCTGCCGAGCGGGAAAACATGCTGTTCGGCGGACAATTGATGACGTACATCATGGGCATCCGCTTCCTGACTGACTATTTGCAAGGCGATGTCTATTACAAAACCCACCGCCCCGGCCAGAATTTGGATCGTTGCCGCACGCAAATGCGGCTGCTTTTGCTGATGGAGGAACAGGAAAGCGAAATGCAGGCGTTTTGGGCAAAAATCGCTCAAAACGGGTCGTGAGTCTTGAATCGCGGATGAAACAGATGACACAGATGGCACGGATAGGTTTTTGGGCAAACAGCCGCGTCATTGCTACAGCAACGCATCCGTGTCATCTGCGTTATCTGTGCGAATCCGCGATTCAAGACAATCTGCCGTTTTAGGCAAAAAATGCCCAAAACGCCTGAAAACCAAGGCTTTTGCTCAACTGCCTATCTGGTCAGGCGCACCGGTTCGGCATCGGTTTGGAACGTTTGCCCATTGCGGAGGCGATACACTACCCGGAAACGGTGAGAAGCGTCGTTGGCGGTGGGAGGTTCGGTAAGCCGCCACTCAAAGGACTGTTGTCTTATTCCGTCGCGGTTTTCGGCTACGTAGCGGCTGACTGGGTAGAATTTGTCAAAGTCTTGCGCAAAATATGCCTGCGTGTTGAGCGTGACAATATCGTTCAAAGTGTCTCCGGCGGCATGTTCAGTGTTGTATTCAGACAGGGAGATTACATACAGGGTGTCCACACCGATGCGAGAACCGAACTGGCCACTGACGTTGCAATCAAGTGCATAAGCCGCACCTGAACCCGACCGATGGGTGCCGGCTTGGTAAGTGACTTGAAAAGCAACATTCATGTAATACTGAAAAGCTCACAGGAGAACAAAAGTTGCAGGAAAAAGAACGCACTGACAAGGGATAGTTTTCGCATGGCTGGGAAGGCGGATAAATGGAACAGCAAGATACGAAATCGCGTTCTGCTAACCAGCGGGCGGGTTTTGAAAAAAGTCAATCTTGTAGCTGCATGTTCTATCTTGTTATGTCCTTCATAGTCTGTGACTACGAAGTGATATGCTGGTAGTCCGTGTACAGCACGAAAACCGAGCATAAAACTACGAAATCACACGCTTCGCAGGATGACAATATAGAGACGTTTCACCCAATGCAAACAAATATATAATTTTCGTCAGCCACGGCTTCTTTGACCACATTTTTCAATTTGCGAAAAGTCTCCACAAGCCTTTGGAAGTCGCTATCTCCCCACGACCAAGGGTAAATATCTTCTTGGCTCATTTCAATCGGATGAAAATTTTCTTTGAGAAAAGCGTCATCCAGCTTCTCAAGATAAACATTGATTTCTGAAACAACCGGGGGCGCAACGTAAAAAATCATCTCCTCGTACTCTTGTAGATCAATCTCTGCAAAATCTTCTGATTTTTTTAGATTTGAGAAATCAATCGGACTGATAAAAGTAGATGGATTGAACAGTTTGTCCACTAACTTTCGGATTTCACGAGGTTGGTTACGACTCAGAATGTAGCGTAATCCTTCATGCATATTTTCAAGAGATGCATAACTCAAACAGTCATTCATTACATCAAAATCCTTCGGATTTCCCTGCGCCTTTTCAAAAATTTCTTTTGATACCAGATACAATGTAGCACTTTGACTCATTGTTATGATTGCTAAAATAGTTTAGTCTGTAAATCAAGAAAACGGTTAATCGGAATCGGCGTTTTGGGCAAAAAACATCCAAAACGCCCGATTGTCTGTTGCGAGTCTATGTGACTGTTTAAGGTTTCGGACATGTGTGTTTGAAGGCGTACACCCTCCCTGTCTGCTGACACCTGTACGCTGTGGTGTAGGCGGGCAACCCCTTCTTTTTACAGGGACTTTGTCCCCCGACAGCCGAGCCCCGATCTTGGCGGCGGCCCTTGGGAATCGTGGCCAAAAGTCCTCCCGACACGTCGGGGAGATTTAGGGAGGTGTCCGCCGCCAGACACACGCATATCCGAAATCTTAAACAGTCTCTATGTTTCCAATCAGACGCGCAGCGTCAGAGCTGTGGAGCTTTTTTGCGTTTTGAGCAAAAATTGCCTAAAACGCCTACTACAGAAAACGCTGTCTATTCTTCCTCTTCCATACTCCCCAACTTAAACCGCAGCATCCCGAAGGCGACGGACGCGTACGGATTACTTTCGGAGAAGAAGCCGTTGATGCTGCGGGTGGCAATGCCGAACTCGTACCGTTTGAAGTGCCGAACTCGTACCGTTTGAAGTCAAGGGTAAGGCCGAGGGGGACGTTCAGTCCGTACCCGCCGCCTGACGTAACACCGGTGTTAAGGCGCAGAAAATTGGCCAGTTTGTAGCTGGCCCCCGCCCCCACGAAAGCCCCCGGCAGGTTGCCCGCCGTTTCGTTCAGCGGCACGGTTATGTCCAGCCCCAAGTCAAACTTATCGGTAGGCGAAAAGCCCGCCCCGGCCCGCAAACGGGTGGGCAGCGGGGTCGTCCTTTCCCCGCCCGCTTGGTAACGTATCAGCCCGTCGCCGACGATGGTGGCGGCTTCGCTGAAAATGTTGAACGTCTGGATGCCGTCCGATTCCACGATTTGCAGCGGCTGGTCGTCGGCTTGCAACACGTTGGTGCGCCACCTCATGTTGCCCAAGTCGGTCAACGACAGGCCCACTTTCACTTTTCCCGCAATTTCTGCCGAAACGCCGATGTCGAAGCCGTGTCCCGTGCCAGCAGGCTTGAAGAACGGATAATTGCCCCGCTGCGGGTCGTAGCCGAAAGCGGGGTCGTTCACCAAGTCGCCGTAGTTGACGTTGAACACCGCCGACATGGCGTTGTAACCCGTAAACTGGCCACCCGCCGCCCGGATGTCGAGCACGCCCAACCCTTGTACATACCGATAACCCGCGCCTACCGACAGTTTCAGCGCGTCGCTTTCCAAGAGTTGGATGCCGTAGGCGAGATTGAATTCATTGAAGGCGGCAATCTGCATGGCCGAGCCGTCGAACACGTCCGAAACGGCCGGTTCGTTGCCAACAATGCGGTCTCTGAACTCGGCCCTCTGGAAAACAGGGGCATTGCGGCCCAAGAACAGGATTTCGGAAAACGTGCGGTTCAGGCCGATGTGCGTCATGAGCCGCTGCCGGAAACTAACCGCAAAGCCGCCGATTTTGGGCGTTTGCAACGAAAAGCCGACAATGGTGGCATCGAGGTTCACGTTCAGGGCGTTGTCGTTGGCAAACGCGTCAATGAATCCTTGGCGGTCTTGCGGCGTGAGGTTGTCGTCAATGGCAGTGACGAATTTGTTCAGTTGCGACTGCGTGAGCACCTGCGAGCCCATGCCCAAGCTGAACTCGCCCAGCGAAAACGCCACTTTGTAGTCTTGCTTTAGGCCCAGGTTGGCCGGATTGATGCCGATGCTCTGGTAGTCGCGAGCCAGTGCGTTCACGGTGCCGCCGCGTCCGGTGGCGTTGAACACGCTGCCTTCGTTTTGGGCGGTGGCCGAAACAAAAATCCCCAATAGTGATGCGGTGAGTAGGAGGTGTTTCATGTGGCGTTTTTAGTTTTTGTGGGCTTTCTTGCGGAAAAGTGAACAGCCTTTGTTGCTAAATGTAGCAACAGATTTGTCGTTTTGGGCAAAAAATGCTTGAAACACATACAGGATTAAAAAATATACAATTTAAAATGCTCAATACTTAGACCAATTGCCTCCTATGAAAAACAGGAAACTAACCTGCAACAAACCGTATGAATTCTATCAAAAAATGACTCCCTGCGCTATCTCCATTATTTTCTCATGCTGGCCTTTTTTTCTGAGTGTTTCAAGTATGTTAGCAACATCGTTTAAGGTTATGTCTTCTTTTACAATAGTATGTCAAAGAATTACGGGTTAATAATGGCATAATTGAGCAATTGCTGATAGGCTGATGAATTTCTGATGGTTTTGCTACAAAGT
>JALOMD010000165.1 GCA_025455595.1 Cytophagales bacterium
TCCGCACCGTGATGGAACGCGAGGCCGAGGGCATTGCCGAGGCCATGCGCACGCACGGCCAGTTGCGCACGCCCACGGCCATGCTGTCGCGGGCAGTGGCGGGTGTGGCGGGCAAAACTGTAGTTGTGACACTGCCGGGAAGTGTGAAAGGCGTACAGGAATCGCTGGATGCCATTCTGCCGCAATTGTTCCACGCCCGCCCGATGCTGGAAGGCGGGGGGCATTGAGGGGCTGTAAGGTTGAAAAGTTGCAGGTTACGGGTTGCAAGTTAAAAGGTTGGGAGGCGTTTTGGCCGTTTTTTGCCTAAAACGGTGTACCCTCACAGGCCCCCCAACCCCCGAAGGGGGAGTTTTGGCTCCCTCCCCTTTGGGGAGGGCCGGGGTGGGGCCGCCAAAACGCAAACGCGGGTTGTGCAGGATGAAATTTCCCGCATAACCCGCGTTTTTTCAATTCTAAATTCTGAATTAATTGGACAGTCTTGCCACGAAGCTTTCGTCCATCTTGATCAGGTTGATGATGGTGAAGCCTTTGATTTGCATCTTCTGTAGTTTCTCAATCAAGGTGCGGATTTTGGCTGCTTTGCCGTTCTTGCTGTCGTAGAGCGACGTTTTCATGATTTTGGTAAACAGCAACATGTGTTCGCATTCGTCTTTGCCCATGATGCGGATTTGCCGCTGAATGCTGTTGAGCAACTGGCTGAACAGTTCGTAGTCGTTGAGCAGGCAGTATTGCAGGGCCAGCAGTAGTTTCACCTCCAAGTGCGCCACCGGGTATTTTTTCAGGCTCATTTCATTGAGCAAGTTGTTTACCCAACGGGCAGCCTCGTCGTATTTCTTGGCGTAGTAGCAGCACACCGCCCGATAGACCACGTAGCAAGTGTACTTGGGCAGGTCGTAGGCATCGGCCTCGAAATCTTGGAACAATCCCTCGTTTTCCTCGTACATGCTGGCCTCGCTGTCCATGCGGATGTGCCGCTGCACTTTCGTGAACAGGAATTGCGACGGATACGTGTACAAGCTGTAGTTGGTGAGCAGCGTGCTGGCCGCGTCGTTCACCTCGTCGAAGTATTTCTCGGCCTTTTTATAGACCTTGTAGTGCGTGTAATACTCCAGTTTCAGGAACTCGAACACCAGCTTGAGGTGGTAATACACCGTGTCGAGGTGGTATTGCTGGAATATCTTCTCAATGTTGTTGAGTATGTCTTCAATCGGTTCTTGGCCGTCGTCAAGGTCTTCGGTCGTCTCCACAAAAAGACGGTGGAAGATGCTCATGCAGTTCTGATAGACGTACAAACGGTGCGACTGGTACAGCTTGCACACGTTTTCCATCTCCTTGTTCAGGTAAGTCAGTTCCAGTTTTTCGGTTTCCGTCCCTGAAAGCGTATAGATGCCGTATTTTTTGAAATACTCGGCCAGCAAGTCTTCGGCTTTGTCAATGGCCAGCATGTAGGCCACGTGGCGGTTGTAGCTTTGCGAGTAGTTGTAGAAGTCGGGCGAATTGATGTGCAGTTTTTTGAGGCTCTTGTAGATAATAGTCAACTCGTTCGACAGGTCGTAGTCGAGCAACTCCTTTTCCAGTTTTTTGAGCGTGGCCACGGCAATGGCCCTTTTCTTGGTGAAAAGGATTTCGGTGATGTTGGCCACTTTTTTCAGCAGGTCGGTGCGGGGGCTTTCCATCTGCTGCAACAAGTACTCCTCGATTTTCTGGTTCAGCCGCGAACGCAACGTGTAGTAGGCGTTGGTGTTCACGTCGAGTTGTTCCATGACCTTGCTATCAGACAACTGCTTCTCGCGCATGAACTTGAGAAGGTAAGCCGATTTCTCGGCGTTGCTACTCATTAACTGATTATAGATGGCTTCGTAATCCTCGGGCGACAGTTGCTTGATAATGTTTTTGAGCTTTGCCATAGGGATGATTTTTTTACACGCGTATTAGAGATGGGTTCTGGATTTGATGTGTATGGTATCGGTTATGGATTTTGCACGGTTTTCATTGGTTGTTAGTAACCGGTTGCCAAGGGCGAGTAAACAACGGGTTGGGATTTAAGTGGCTGTTTTACAATTGCTTACAAATACTCGTCCCAAGTATAGTCATTTTTTCCAATATCAAGGCCAATATTTCCGCTGTGCCAAGTAGTCTAAGAGGTTGTTTAAAATTCGGTTTGCCCAATGTGTCCCGACAGGTCGGGACGCGAGCCTTTGGTCTCTAACGAGCCTGTGATTCCCTGTCTGTCGGCAGGCGGTCATCCCACAAGGCGGGAAGACCTGCGCACAAAAGCGTTTTGGGCAATTTTCGCCTAAAACGCAACCTTCAAACCGAATTTTAGACAACCTCTAAGGGCAGTCGTGTTTGGTCGCTTTTGTGCCTGCCGTCGGCATATTGGGCGTACATTGTATGCTTTCGTCGAAACGGTAGGTGAAAGTTAGCAACTTCGTGTGTGTCCGTGCAATTTTCGTCTCGCGGGTTACTTGTAAGAATCTGTTTCGTCTGTGATAACAGGCCAGCCGTTTCGGCAGGTTTTGTTGAAAAAACAAGTGGTTCCATACACCCGTCGGGGTATTTTTCCATAACCCCACCTGTTACCTCGCAACCCGGAGATTCGGGTGCCGCACAGAACTTTCCGGGGCGGCGGCGCGTTTCAACGGCAAGCAGGGCTGTGCGCACCGCGTGCCCCCTCCGGCAACTCCGAACCGCGTGCGGTCGTGCCGGAGGGTTTCGTGTTTGCGCACGGGCGTGCGGGTGCGGTTTTTTCTGTCCAAGCACTGTTTTTCCTGTATTCGTATAGCGTTTTCGTTTAATTCCGTAAAGCATTGAAGAGCAAGGATTTCCTGCAATTGTACCGCGACGACAGTTTGGTGCAAACCATTAGCGAAGCTTTGGCATCACCGACCGGCAAGCCTCAGCACTTGCAAGTAAAGGGATTAGTGGGCAGTTTGGATGCTGTGCTGGCCGTAGCTTTGTACTTGCAAAAGCCGCAAACTCATGTGTTTATCTTACATGAGAAAGAAGAAGCGGCTTATTTCCTAAACGACCTACAAAGTTTACTGCCCGACAAGGAAATCCTGTTTTTTCCTACTTCGTACCGTAAGCCTTACCAACTCGAAGAAACCGACAACGCCAACGTGCTGCGCCGCGCCGAAGTGTTGAGTTCACTGACGGCCCCCAGCGGCCCCACCCCCGACCCCTCCCCCAAAGGGAGGGGAGAAAATGGCTCCCCCTTGGGGGGCGGGGGGGGCCTTTTGATAGTCACCTACCCAGAAGCCCTTACCGAGCGGGTCATCAGCCAGAAGTCGCTGGTGAAGAACACCTTTACGGCACGGGTGGGCGAGAAACTGGACACCGGTTTCATCGCCGAGTTTTTGCTGGGCTACGATTTCGAGAAAACCGATTTTGTCTATGAAGCCGGGCAGTTTTCCATCCGGGGCGGCATTGTGGATGTGTTTTCGTTTGCCAACGACTTGCCCTATCGCATCGAACTCTTCGGCGACGAAATCGAGAGCATCCGCACGTTCAATCCCGACACGCAGCTCTCGGTGGCTACTGCGCAACAAGTGGCCATCGTGCCCAACATTCAGCACAAGATTGTGGTGGAACAACGTGAGACGTTCCTGAGCTTCCTGCCCGCCGACGCGACCATTTGGGCAAAGGACGTGGAACTGACGCTGGAAGTCATTGAAAAACACTTCGAGAAGGCCGAGTCTGTTTACGAAGCCGCCGCCGAGCCGAAAGTCATCGCCGAGCCGACGGAACTTTTCGACACGCGGCGCAACTTCCTGAACCAACTGAAGGAACGCACGACTGTGGAGTTTGGCAAACGGTTCCATTTTAAGGACGGCACCAAAATCGAGTATCCGGCCACTGCCCAGCCGTCGTTCAACAAAGACTTCAACCGGCTGGCCGAAAACCTCCAAGACAATCTTACGCATGGTTATGTGAACGTGATTGCCGCCGATTCCATCCGCCAGCACGAGCGGCTGGCTACGATTTTCGAGGAAATCAACCCGGCGTTGCGCGTGCAGTCGCTAAACTTGGCGTTTCGCGAAGGTTTCATAGACCAAAACGTGAAAATCGCCTGCTACACCGACCACCAGATTTTCGACCGGTTCCACCGCTACAAGGCCCGCGAACGGTTCTCGAAGTCGAAGGCCATGACCTTGCGCGAACTGCGCACCCTACAGCCCGGCGATTACGTGACGCACATTGACTACGGCATCGGGCGGTTTGCCGGGTTGGAAAAAATCGAGGTGAACGGCAGCCAGCAGGAAGCCATCCGCCTCGTGTTCCGCGACGACGACCTGCTGTACGTGAGCATCTACTCGCTGCACAAGATTTCCAAATACACGGGCAAAGACGGCAACCCGCCGCAGATGAGCAAACTCGGCTCGCCCGACTGGGAAAACAAGAAATCTCGCATCAAGCGGCAGGTCAAGGACATTGCCAAAGACCTCATCGCCCTGTACGCCAAACGCAAGGCCGCGCCGGGCTTCGCCTTTTCCCGCGACGGTTTCATGCAGGCCGAACTCGAATCGTCGTTCTTGTACGAAGACACGCCCGACCAAGCCAAGGCTACCGCCGATGTGAAGAAAGACATGGAGCAGCCTCACCCGATGGACCGCCTTGTGTGCGGCGACGTGGGTTTTGGCAAGACCGAAGTGGCCATCCGGGCGGCGTTCAAGGCCGTGACCGACGGCAAGCAAGTGGCCATACTGGTGCCCACCACCGTGCTGGCCATGCAGCATTACAAGACGTTTAGGGAGAGACTGGAGAAATTCCCGGTGCGCATCGAATACGTGAACCGTTTCAAAACCACCCAGCAAATCAAGGAAACGCTGCAAAAGACCGAGGCGGGCGAAATCAACATATTAATAGGAACGCACCGCATCGTGAGCAGCGACGTGAAGTTCAAGAACCTCGGACTCCTTATAATAGACGAAGAACAGAAGTTCGGCGTAAAGACCAAAGACCGCCTCAAGGAAATGCGCGTCAATGTGGACGTGCTCACGCTGACGGCCACGCCCATCCCGCGTACACTGCATTTTTCGCTGATGGGTGCCCGCGACTTGTCCATCATCGCCACGCCGCCGCCCAACCGCCAGCCCGTCACCACCGAAGTTCACGTGTTCGGCGAAGAAGTCATCCGCGACGCCATCAGCGAAGAACTGCGGCGCAACGGACAGGTGTTTTTCGTCCACAACCGCATCAGCGATATCGTCGAACTCGGCGACCAAATCCTGCGCCTCGTGCCCGACGCCCGCATCGGCGTGGCCCACGGGCAAATGGAAGGCAGCCGCTTGGAGAAAACCATGCTCAAGTTCATCGAAGGCGAATACGACGTGCTGCTTTCGACCAACATCATCGAGTCCGGCTTGGACATTCCGAACGCCAACACCATCATCATCAACCGGGCGCACCAGTTCGGCCTCGCCGACTTGCACCAGATGCGCGGCCGCGTGGGGCGCAGCAACCGAAAGGCGTATTGTTATTTGCTCACGCCGCCGCCCTCGGCCCTCAGCACCGATTCGCGGAAAAGACTGCACACGCTGGAGGAATTCTCGGACTTGGGCGACGGGTTCAAAATCGCCATGCGCGACCTCGACATCCGGGGGGCGGGCAACCTGCTCGGAGCCGAGCAGAGCGGCTTCATCTCCGACTTGGGCTTTGAGACGTACCACAAACTGCTCGACGATGCCATCCGCGAACTGAAGGAAGAGGAGTTCCGCGAGTTGTTCGCCCACGAAATCAACGTGCAGGAACTGTCCGTTGACTGCGTCATCGAAACCGACTTGCCGATTCTCATTCCCGAAACCTACGTACCCAGCATTTCCGAGCGGCTGAACCTGTATTCGCAGTTGGACAATATCAAGGACGAGGCCGAACTCGAACAATTCCGCAGCAGCCTTGCCGACCGTTTCGGCAAAATGCCCGACGAAGTGAGTGCCCTCATCCAAATGGTGCGCCTGCGCTGGATTGCCGAAAAACTCGGTTTCGAGAAACTGGTGTTGAAAAACGGCGGCATGAAAGCGTATTTCGTACCGGCTGAAAACGAGAAGTACTACAAATCGGAGGCGTTCGGCGGCATTTTGCAGTACATCCAGCAGCACCCGAAGAAATGCCGCCTCAAAGAATCCAAGGAAAAGCTGATTCTGATTTTCGACAACATCAAGTCCATTGCGCAGGCCCGCGAAACCTTGGCAGAAATAGGAACGTATGTGGCAGTGCCCGCATGAGTATGAGTATGAGTAGCACATGCTTTAGCCTGTGCGTCAACCGTGGCGTGACAAAAAGCGTTTTAGGCAAAAAATGCCCAAAACGCTGTACAATTGGTGTCACTCTTGTTTTGGCGCAAGCGTCCGCTTGTGCGTGTTCTCAGACCAGCGTCCGCTGGTCGCAAACCGATAGGTTTGCAAAAACCGATGTCAACGGAAGCGGAAAACAACAACAGGCGTTTTAGGTAAAATTTGCCCAAAACAGGCGTTTTAGGTAAAATTTGCCCAAAACGCCTTCAACTTGTTCTTGGCAGAAGATACGCCTCGACGTGAAGACGGCTTTTGCAAGCTTCGCTTGCGACCAGCGGACGCTGGTCTGAAAACAGGCACAAGCGGACGCTTGCGCCAGAAGACAAAAGACGTTTTGGGCGTTTTTTGCCCAAAACGCTTACGACCCGGCTGTTTTTGCGTTGAAAATCACGAAATTGCGTTGCCAAGAAAGACTAAACGCGCCGATAGGTTCGTTTAACAACAAAACCACCTCAGAACTCTACCTTTGGCAAAGCTTTGAGCTTTGCCAAAGGTCTTGCGTTCGGCGTTTTGGGCAAAAAACGCCCAAAACGATAAACGTTGGACGCAAAACGCCAAACGACACTGTTGCGGAATATTGAATTTTATTACATAGATTGATTTTCGCGGGCTAATCAATTTATTATTCCGCCGCAACCGTGCATTTTCGTACCGGAAACAAAAGCAACATTTTATCCATCGCCAGTCAGTCGGTTGCTAATGCCCGAAAACGCGGATTTTGCCACTCAACAATAGGAAAGCAAGACAAAAATAAGTGTTCACGTATTCATTAAATAAATCAACAGGAAACAGGTTATGAATAAACTCTGGCGTTCAGCGACGCACGTTATGTTGGCAGGCTCCCTGCTGCTGGCGTTCACGGCGTGTAAGAAAGACAAGTACCCGACGGCGGAAAATCCGGGCAACGAAAGCACCGCCACCGGCTTGGCTTACAATGAAGACGACGGCTTCCAAGTGCCCGACTTCGAAGGCCAGCCGCAAGGCCCCAACTTGGTGTTCATTGAAGGCGGCCGCTTTGTAATGGGTTCGGCCGAAGAGGATTTGATGAACACGCACGACAACGTTGAACGGACGGTCAGCGTGCAGTCGTTCTGGATGGACGAGACCGAAATCGCCAACGTCCACTGGCTGGAATACCTTTATTACATCCAAAAGGACTCGTCGGAAGAATTCTTCCAGTCGGCCCTGCCCGACACGACCGTTTGGACCAGCGAGCTGGCGTTCAACGACTCCTACCGCGACCATTACCTGCGCTATCCCGGCTTCCGTTATTATCCGGTGGTGGGCGTGTCTTGGAAGCAAGCCGTTGACTACTCCACTTGGCGCACCAACGTGGTGAACAAGAAACTGGCCGAAGACGCTGGTGTGGAAGCCCCCGAAGAAACCGGCGGACGCATTCCGCTGGAATCCGGCGTGGTGCTGCCGAACTACCGCCTGCCGTCTGAAGCCGAGTGGGAATACGCCGCCTACGCTTTGATTGGCGTGCAGTACTTGGACGAAAACCAGACCAACAAACGCCTGTATCCGTGGGACGGCCACGCCCTGCGCAACCCCTACGGCAAGCAGATGGGCCGTTTCCTGGCCAACTTCAAACGCGGCCGTGGCGACTACGCCGGTATCGCGGGCAAGTTGAACGATGCCGCCCTGATTACCAGCCAAGTGTATGAAAACCCGCCGAACGATTTCGGCCTGTACAACATGGCTGGCAACGTGAACGAATGGGTGTATGACGTGTACCGTCCGCTTTCGTACCAAGACTTCGACGACCTGAACCCGTTGCGTCGCAGCGGCTACTTGGACAAAGCCGAGAAATATGACAAAAAGAACTTCAACTCGTTGATTGACGACCAAGTGCGGGTTTACAAAGGCGGTTCTTGGAAAGACGTAGCCTACTGGCTGTCGCCGGGCACGCGCCGCTATTTGGAAGAAGATTCCGCTACTTCGACCATCGGTTTCCGTTGCGCGATGATCAACGCCGGCTCTAACCGCTAATCTTGAAGTACGATTTACGAGGTACGAAGTACGAATTCTATTACAAAACAGAAAACCCCGCATTGTACAATGCGGGGTTTTCTGTTTACGGGCGTTTTGGGCGAAATTTGCTTAAAACGGGGAACCCTCACCCCCGTCCCCTCTCCCGTTGGGAGAGGGGTGACTTTTCAACCCAACGAGCCTTTCGTCTCAGGCACGCTCAGATGATAGGCGCGGTTTATCGCAAAACATACCCTTCTCAGCAAGAGAGGGACTGGGAGTGAGGTTCCTCAGCGTTTTGAGCAAAATTTGCCCAAAACACCTCTGAACTCTGCCTTCTGAGTTCTGACCTCTGACCTTGGTTACATGAACTTCCGCTCAATCACATCCACAAACGACAAGTATTCTTCGCCTTGCAAGTCCCAGCCCAGCGTGTGGGCGTACTTGATTTCCAGCAGCCGCATGGCTGAGTGCAAATCGGGTGCCTGCTCCAAGTCATGGACGGCTTGGGCAAACGCCACGTTGTCGCCGCCAAACAGGCCGTTGACGAAATAGTACTTTTGGTTCAGGTTCAGGGCCTCGCGGATGCTGCTGATGCGTTGGTTCTGTGCCTTTTCGATGAAGGTGCTTTCTTCGTCTTTGCGCAGGGCTTCGTTCAACGTCTGCTGGTCGCGACTCAAGGCATCGTTCAGTGTCACTTCCTCAGCCTTTTTCTTTTCCGACAACACCGACATGAGCGGTTTGTTGGCCGCCTTCACGAATTGCTCAATGTCCACTTTCACATCTTCCGGCTTGATGACCGGCGATTCGGGAGTCTGTTCAGCCGGGGGTTCTTCGGAGGTGGTTTCTTTTTTGAATCGTTTCGGCGGGGGCGGCACATCGTCGGGCAGGGAGTCGAAAAACGACTTGGTGGCTGCCGGAGGTGCTTCTTGCACAGGCTCCAAAGCCGGTTTGGGTTCAGGGTCAGGCGTTTGCAGTTCTTCCAGAGAAAGCGGCACATAAGCCGAGTACGCTTCCAAATGGTTTCCCGCCTCTTCAAGCATGGTGTCGGGAGCAGCTAATATATCTTCCAGAACAGCAATGGCTTTGCCCACCGGAATTTCGTCTTCGGGGCTGGCGTGGTCGGTGCGCAACTGTTCGAGCATCGTCTCCCACACACTTCGGTTGGTACGGATGAAGCGGGTTTGGTCGGCAAGTCGTTGGAGGGTGAGTGGCTTGGCGGCCAGTGTGTGCAGCAAGTCTGTCAGGGCAGTGCGCGGGTCTAACAACAGGCGCAGCGACATGGCCGTTGCTTGGGCCGCCAGCGGTTCAAAGGCGGGCCGCTCCACCCGGATGTGCCGCGACAGGGTGTTCATCAATTGTTCCATTGCGGCTTTCACCTCGTCTTGCGTGTAGTCGAAATATGGGCTTTCCAAACGGCTGGCCTCTTGCTGCCAGTTGTTGAAAAGTTGGAACAGGACAAAATAGTTGACTTGCGGCACATTGGTGAACGAAATGATTTCCTTTCCCGAAACCACGGGCTGCTGGTCGAAAAATTCGTCGCAGGCGCGGCGGGCAAACGATTCGGCGTACCGGGCCACTGCGTTGGGGTTGGTGTAAGTCATGGTGTGATTAAGTGTCAAGTCGTCAGTCGTTAGTGAAAAACAAAAGGCAAGTTCATTCCTTGTCTAATGTCTAATTTCCTGAAATGAGAAGAACTAATTTCTTCTGGGTAATCGGGCAGGTTCTGGGCAAGCCAAGTTGGGATTTAAAACGCACAAATACAATTTCGATGCTTCGTTCTTCGATGCTTCGAGATTCGTTCAATGTTTTTCGTTGGCCGTTTT
>JALOMD010000166.1 GCA_025455595.1 Cytophagales bacterium
TGCCAGCTTTGGTGGATCGAGTACGGCGGGCGGCTCGACACCGTACACGACACCGAGCGAATCAAGTGGGAGCTTTGGAAGGTGGTCTATGGCGTGTGGAATTACATCAAGAATTCCGGCAACTTTCCCGAAGCCGAAACCATGACCTTGGAGTGGGTGGGCACCATTCCGGGCAAACGCGAAAGCCGCCGCTTCGAGGGCGACTACATGCTGCACCAGCCGGACATCGTCGAGCAGCGCGACCATTACGATGCAGTGGCCTTCGGCGGCTGGAGCATTGACCTGCACCCGGCCGACGGGGTTTTCAGCGAAAAACCGGGTTGCAACCAGTGGCACAGCAAGGGCATTTACCCGATTCCGTACCGCTGCCTGTACAGCCGCAACATCCGCAACCTGTTCCTGGCCGGACGCATCATCAGTGCCACGCACGTGGCCTTCGGCTCCACGCGGGTGATGGGCACGGGGGCGCATGTGGGGCAGGCGGTGGGAATGGCCGCCGCCTTGTGCAGCCGGGCCAACCTGCTGCCCAGGGATTTGGCGGATGAAAGCCGCATCGGGCGTTTGCAGCAGGAATTGCTCAAAACGGGACAGCACATTCCGCACCGGGTGCTGAAAGACGAAGCGGACCTGGTGCAAACCGCCACGGTTTCCGCCTCCAGCGAGTTCGTGCTGGACGAACTGCCGCCCGACGGCGAGTGGTTCGCCCTCAACGACGGAGCCGCCCAGATGCTCCCACTCATAACCGGAAGCGTGCCAGCGATTACTACCTACGCCAACGCCGCCGAAGATACGGATTTGGTGGTTGAACTGCGGTGCAGCAGCAAGCCGTTCAACCACACGCCCGATGTGTTGCTGGAAAAGAAGAAAATCCATTTGCAACGCGGCATGCACGTTGTCAATCTGGATTTCGGCAGCCGGTTGGAGCAAGACGGCTACGTGTTTGTCTGTTTCATGAAAAACCCGGCGGTGCAACTGCGGCACAGCAACCGGCAGGTGTCGGGCGTGTTGTCGGTGTTCAACAAGACCAATCCGGCGGTTTCCAATTACGGCAAACAGATGCCGACCGAGGACATCGGCGTGGATGCCTTTGAATTCTGGTGCCCGGAACGCCGCCCGAAGGGAAAAAACATTGCCATGCAGATTAATCCTGGCATAGATCTGTTTGGTGTGGAAAACCTGCGCAACGGCATTGCCCGGCCCGTGAGCCAGCCCAATGTGTGGGTGGCAGGTTTGGCCGATGAAAAACCTACTATTTCACTGGAATGGCCGGAGACACAAACCATCCGGCGCATCGAACTCGGCTTCGACACCGATTTCGACCACCCGATGGAAACGGTGATCATGCAGCATCCCGAAACGGTGATGCCTTTCTGCGTGCAGGATTTTGTGCTCTGCAACGACAAAAAAGAGCGGATTCATGAAAAACACGGCAACTACCACAGTCGCCACACCGTTGTGTTTGACCAACCCATTCGGACACGGGCGTTGCACGTTCATTTGAGACAATCGCACCGGAACGTACCCGTATCTCTGACGGAAATACGTTGCTATTGATATTTTACTTGCGTTTTGGGTGTCTGACAAGAAAACCAAGGGATTATAACTGATGTTACGCAACGTTTTAAGCAATCCCTTTCGGATCCCTGAATTTTTACAGTTGTTTCCCAATCTGTGCGTGCCATCAGCCCGTGGGTGTAAAAAGCCTGCCAAAGGAAAAAAGGGGCGTAGCCCCGAACTCTTGGTAGAACCACGATCACGACACAGGCGAAAGGGGCGTTAGCCCTGCCATCTTCTTGTCCGAGTGGTCAGGGAAGATGCCAGGGCTAACGCCCCTTTCGCCTGCGAACGCCTTGTGCCACGATGATTGCGGGGCTACGCCCCTTTTCAGGGTTATTCACTGATGTCACGCACAGATTCAGTCAAAATTGCCCCAAACGCCTTTTGCGAAATGCGCTCTCACAGTGTTTTCTGAATCCGTGCGTAACATCAGTTATAAGTAGCAATAGAGCAGTCCGGTGATGTGCCGGGCTGTTCTTTCAATTCGCTTTCAAAATTGTCCAGCATCTATGTACTTATGCGTTTTGGGCAAAAAATGGCTAAAACGTTTTTGCACGCACAATGAATAGTGGAAATAGTAAAAACCGAGTGAAAAACCTGTTTTCTATAGAAGAAAATAGTATCTTTTCCAAAGGCAAAACCTGCCGTTTTGGGCAAAAAATGTTTTGAATCACAATTTATGCCCAAATAAGTGCTGACACCCAAATAGTTTGAACCAAAGATACCGAAGCGTGGGCAAACAAGGGTCTGTGTGCCACATGCCTCGTTGGAGAGGTTTGTCATTCCGACAATCCCTTTGTCATTCCGACCGAAGGGAGGAATCCGGCGTTTGGTACACGAATTTTCGTGACTTTCGCGAAAACAAAGGCCGAATTCCTCCTTCGGTCGGCATGACAAATAAAAATCTTAAACAGTCTCAATTTATGCCCAGATAGTAACGTGATTTTCATGAGACCATTCTTCTTGCTTTTCGGTGTCTGTTGGTTTTTGTTCTGTGAATTGGGGCAGGCGCAGAACGCTGTGCAGCCCGACCGTCCGAATGTGGTGCTTGTTCTGTGCGACGACCTGAACGATGCCGTGGGGTTGCTGGGCGGCCATCCGCAAGTGCGCACACCCAACATTGACCGCCTCATGCGCCGGGGTGTCCGCTTTGTCAATGCGGGAACCAACAGCCCGATTTGCGCCCCTTCGCGGGCATCCCTGCTGACGGGGCTGCACCCGCACACGAGCGGCTATTTCGGCTACAACCAGCAGGCCAACCACTTTCGCCAAAACCCCGTCCTGCGCAACGCCGTCACGTTCATCGAGCACCTGCGCGACAACGGCTACCGGGTGTTCGGCACGGGCAAGGTGTTCCACAACGGCCACGAAGACCGTTCGGTTTGGCACAACAAGGACGGGCGGAACGGATTCGGTGTGGAGCCGCACCTGGGTCCGTTCCCGTGGGACGGCCTTACGCGCCGGAACAACGAGGCCGCCGGCGAACCGGAATGGATGGCACTGCCGCAGTTCCCCAAAGAAATGCAAACAAGTTGGGAGACGAGTTTCGGGCCGCTTTCCGAGCCGGTTGACTTTGCCCGCCACGACTCGGTGCCGCGCGACCACAGCAAACAAGGCTGGACGAGCTTCGGCAAGCCGTACCGTTACGTGTCGGACACTGACCGCGACCCGCTGCCCGACGAACTGAACACCCGGTTTGCCCTTGACGTGTTGGGCCAAAAGCACGAGCAGCCGTTTTTCCTGGCCGTGGGCTACAACAAGCCGCACACGGCCATGTACGCACCCAATCGGTTTTTCGACTTGTTCCCGCTCGAAACGGTGCAACTGCCGCCCATCCGGCCAGATGACCTAACCGATTGCGCCCCATTGCTGACCAGTGGCGAGTTGCCGTACCAAAGCTGGGGGTTTTCCCGGTTCAAGCTGTTCGGGCGCAACAGCGGCGATGCCCAAAAACGGGAGATGCTCCGGCGGTGGGTGCAAGCGTATCTGGCCTGCACAGCCTTTGTGGACGAGGAAGTGGGCAAGTTGTTGGCGGGGCTGGAAGCCTCGCCCTACGCCCGGAACACAATGGTCATTTTTGCCAGCGACAACGGCTACCATCTCGGCGAGAAGCAGTACGTGTTCAAGTACACGCTCTGGGAGGAAAGCAACCGCATTCCGCTGGCCGTGAGCGGCCCCGGCATTCCCGCCGACCGGGTTTGCCAGCGGCCCGTCTCGCTCATTGACCTGTATCCGACGCTGGTGGACTACTGCCGGTTGCCTGCCAATCCTAACGCCAACACCAACCGGAAGCCTTTGGAAGGGCACAGCCTGCGGCCGTTGCTTGAGCATCCCGACCGGAAGCAGTGGAACGGGCCGGAAGGCAGCCTGTCGGTGGTGGCAGGTGTTGAAAAATTGGCGGTCAACGAGCCGGGGCAGCCGGAAAAACAGCACTACACCGTCCGCACGGAACGCTACCGCTACATCCGTTGCGCCAACGGCGAGGAAGAACTGTATGACCACAAAACCGACCCCAACGAGTGGACGAACCTGGCGGGCCAGCCGCGTTACAGGGAGCTTAAGATTCGGTTACAAAGGCTGATGCCCAATGCCCAAAAGTGAGGTGTCTGTGGCGGCAGTGTCTAACATTGCTCTATGGAGCAGTCCTTGCAAAGCTGTTTGCAAATCTCCCTTTTCAGCAAATGGCGACAGGCAGGTTTTGCCTTTTCGGAAGATACTATTTTGCGCCTGAGCAGTGGGGTGGAATTCATTGCATAGTGCCGTTTTAAGCAAATTTTGCTCAAAACGTTTCTGTAGGACATGCTTTGTTCTGTACGAAATCAAAAATCCGGCGAAGTCAAACCTGAAAGGTTTTCCCGCCACAGCTCAGCGAGGCGTTTTGGGCAAAAATCGAAGATGCCGCCGTTTGCCTGCCCACGCCAAGTGCGTGGCAGGCACACACTTGGCGTGGGCGGTATTGGTAAATCCCGCAACCGGCGGGAACAGCCAAAACGCCGTCGGCTGAAAACCATTAAACAGTCTCACCAGTAAACGAAAACACAAACACCGCAATGAACCTCAGAATTTCCCTGCTACTCACCGGGCTTTTCCTGGCTCTCGGCTTTTACTCGTTCGGGCAAACGCCCGTGCACATCAACGGCGTTTTCCCCAAGCTCACCGTGATCTCGGACGACGTGACGGCCAAACGAACCGAGACGGGCATCGGGGCGTTGATGGCCTGGGCCAACAAACTCTGGATGGTGGGCTACGTGGCCCACATCGAAGGCAACGGCATCGGCCTGTACGAAATCAGCGAGGAGATGACCATGCGCAAGCACCCCGAGTCGGTCACCGGCACCTACGCCAACCGCATGGTACACCAGCCCTCCAACCAGGCCGTCATCGGGCCGCACATCATCAGCGTGCACGGCAACGTGCGGACGTTCAAGGACTTGGCCCGCCACCGGCTCACGGCCACCTTCAGCCACCTGACCAAGCCCGACAGCCTCGTCTATTTCCTGACCATGGAAGGACTGCTGTTCGAGGCCAACGTCCATACGCTGCAAAGCAAACAAGTGGCCGACTTGGTGACCGAGTTCTACGGCAAATCCTACGAGACGCTAAAGAAGCAAGGTATCTACATCCATTTCAAAGGCGGCTACTGCGCCAACAACCGTGTGATTGTGGCCAACAATTCGTACCAGAACGAGGACTACATGGGCAAGCTGAAAGGCGGGCGACTGGCCGAGTGGAACGGCAAAAAGTGGACGGTTCTGGACAGCACGGCTTATGTGGAAGTGAACGGCAAGCCGAACGATATCTACGGCAACGGCATCTGGGCCACCGGCTGGGACCGCGCCTCGGTCAAGCTGATGTTCTACTCCCCGGCGGCGGGCCAGTGGCGCACCTACCGCTTGCCCAAGGGCAGCCAGGCTTGGGAACACGCCTGGAACACCGAATGGATGCGCATCCGCGAGGCGCAGACCGAGCGGTTCCTGATGGACGTGTTCGGCATCTTCTACGAGTTGCCGGTGATGGCCTACGGCGGCAACATGCTGTCTATCAAGCCGGTGTGCAACCACCTGCGGGTGATTCCCGACTTCATCTCGTGGCGGGGCATGTTCGTGATGGCCGGCGACCAGATTGACAACGCCGTGGGCCAGCCGCAGTCAAACCTGCTGTTCGCCAACATTGACGATTTGTGGAGGATGGGCAAGCCGTCCGGTTCGGGGGCCGTTTGGCGCGACACGCCGGTGAAGGCCGGGGCCGTCTCCGACCCGTTCCTGATGAACGGCTTCGACAAGAAGACGCTGCACCTGCGGCACGATTCGGACAAGGCGGTCACTTTCACCATCGAGGTGGACTTGTTCGGCGACGGGCGGTGGGTGGCTTACCAGCAAATGACTGTTCCGGCCAAGGGCTACCGTTTCCACGTCTTCCCCGACGGCTATTCGGCCCAGTGGGTGCGGGTCACGGTCAGCCAAGCAGCCACCGTGTCGGCGCAGTTTGTGTACAATTGATGCCGGTGTTTGCAATAGTTTTTAGAGACTGTTTGAGTTAATTTTTCGGAGGCGAAAAGAGCGGATTTTTGAGCGAGGCGAGCCGTTTTCGAGAGGCGTAGCCGGAGGCTACGGGTCGAGAAAACGGCGAAGCCGCAGCCAAAAAGCCGCCTTTGCAGCCCGAAAAATTAATTCAAACAGTCTCTTAGACACCAAAAACATCATAAGCTAATTTCTGTCAAGCACTTGCGTTTGAAAATATCACAAGATTTTTGGTTTCGATGATTTCGGTAATGCCAAACACCATTCCGTAGGGGCGTTTTGGGCAAAATTTGCCCAAAACGTTCTTGAACACTGAAACCGTAAACAGTCCCGGTGCTTTCTTAATGGGAACCATGCTCCGACTTGGTCACAAATTTCGGCCGATGTT
>JALOMD010000167.1 GCA_025455595.1 Cytophagales bacterium
GGATCACCGTGGCGGCAGCCCTATCCTGTTCCAGCACTTGTTCTGGTTCTTGGGCCACCCCGAAGTGTACATTGTGATTATGCCTGCCTTGGGTATCACCTCGGAAATCATCGCCACCAACTCACGCAAGCCGATCTTCGGTTACCGGGCCATGATTGTGTCGCTGCTGGCCATCATGGTGTTGTCGTTCATTGTGTGGGCGCACCACATGTTCGTGACGGGCATGAATCCGTTCTTGGGTTCGATATTCATGTTCCTGACACTGATCATTGCCGTTCCGTCGGCGGTGAAGGCGTTCAACTACATCACTACGCTGTGGCGCGGTAACATTGTGTTCACGCCCGCCATGCTTTTCTCCATCGGCTTGGTATCGTTGTTCATCTCCGGCGGCTTGACAGGTGTGGCTTTAGGCAACTCGGCAATTGACATCCAACTGCACGACACGTACTTTGTGGTGGCGCACTTCCACTTGGTAATGGGTGCTGCCGCGTTTTTCGGCATGATGGCCGGTGTGTATCACTGGTTCCCGAAAATGTTCGGACGGATGATGGACGACAAACTCGGCTACGTACACTTCTGGATGACGTTCATCGGCGTGTACTTGGTGTTTTTCCCCATGCACTACATCGGTATCGCCGGTTTCCCGCGCCGCTACTATTCATGGACAAACTTCGATTTCTCGAAGTCGTTCACCGACATGAACATGTTCATCAGTATCGCGGCCTTCGTAACGTTCTCGGCCCAGTTGATCTTCGGCTTCAACTTCTTCTACAGCATGTTCCGTGGCCGCCGGTCGCCGCAAAACCCGTGGCGTTCCAATACGCTGGAATGGACGGCTCCGATCAATGCCGGTCACGGCAACTGGGTAGGTGAAATTCCCTCGGTGTACCGCTGGCCGTACGACTACAGCAAGCCTGGTGCCGCCGAGGATTTCATTCCGCAGAACGTGCCTTTCGCCGCCACGCCTGAGTCAAACTTGCCGCACGAGGTGGACGACGAGGAACTGTACTCGGACGAGCCGATTGCAACGAAAACCGTACACTAAGAAGCAATTAACAACAAATAATGCAAGCACCTTTAGACAACAGTCATAACGCATTCCGCAAGTGGGGCGTTGTGACTGTTGTTTTTGTCTATCTGCTCATCGCCATCGGAGGCATTGTGCGCAGCACCGGCTCCGGCATGGGCTGTCCCGACTGGCCCAAGTGTTTCGGCAGTTGGGTGCCGCCCACGGATGTGTCGCAACTGCCAGCCGACTACCGAGAAACCTATGCACAGAAGCGGAAGGACAAAAACGAGAAACTGGCCGGTTATTTGTCGAAAATAGGCTTGGCCGATTTGGGTAAACGCATTTCAGCCGACCCGGATATGTACGTAGAGGCCGAATTCAACGCCGTGAAGACGTGGATTGAATACCTGAACCGGCTTTTCGGGGTGCTGGTAGGTTTGCTGATTGTCGGGACGGCCGTATTGTCGTTGCGATTTTGGAACCGCAACCGAGCCGTAACCGTGGCCAGCTTGTTAAGTCTCGTACTCGTGGGATTGCAAGGCTGGCTCGGTTCGGTGGTGGTGTCAACCAACCTGTTGCCCGGCACCATCACCGTGCACATGCTGCTGGCCATTGCCATCGTGTTCGCATTGATTTACGCTGTACAGCGTGCCAGCCAGCAGAAAGTTTCAGCCCCGCGATTTGCAAACAAAACACGCCTCAACGGGGTTGTTTGGGTAGCCATCGGGCTTTCGTTTGTGCAGATTGTGCTGGGCACGCAAGTGCGCGAAGCCATTGATTGGGTGGCTGACGAGATGCGACAAATCACCCGCAGCGAGTGGATTGACCAGTTGGGCTGGGAGTTTTACGTCCACCGGTCGTTCTCGTTGCTGGTGCTGGGCGTGAACGCGTACCTGCTATACCTGTTGCGAGACTCGGCGGACAACGGCTTGCGACGATGGGCCGGCGTGCTGCTTGGTGTCACGTTGGTTGAAATCCTGTCGGGCGTGGGCATGGCGTATTTTGCAGTGCCGCCGTTTCTACAACCGGTTCACTTGCTGCTGGCTACGGTGGCGGTTGGCGTTCAATACGTCATCTACCTCCGGCTGAATCCGTCCCGGCGGACAGTACATTTGAAAAACCAAACGACACGCAGTGTCGCCAATTGAAATGACGGGCGTTCCTGCCTGTTGCGGGGTTTTCCTGCTCGTCCGGCAGGCGGGCAATTTGGGCAAAAAATGCCTAAAACGGCTGTTTGTCCGAACCCTGATTCGTGGGATTCAAGGATTACCATGATTTCAGTTTGTTAATCAAGCTTAATCCTACGAATCAAGGTTCAGACATTTGCGTTTTAGGTAAAAATTGCCCAAAACGCCTTCCGGCTAAAGACTAACGACTTAAGACAAACGACTAAATGATAGCGACTGAAGCGAGTGTAAACCTTGGCCTTGCCAGCAAACTGAAAGCCATATTCGAGTTGACCAAGTTCCGTCTTTCCATGACGGTGGTGTTCTCGGCGTGTTTCGGCTACCTGCTTGCCATTGAAAAACCCGTCAACTGGCTCAACTTGGCTCTGTTGGCAATGGCGGGCTTCCTGACCACGGCGGCGGCGAACATCGTGAACCAAATCAAGGAAAAGGATTTGGACAAGCTTATGCGCCGCACGGCCAAGCGGCCCTTGCCCACCGGACGCATCAGCGTGACGGAAGCGTGGTGGTGCGTGGGTGTGTTCTTGTTTGTGGCAATGGCGATTTTCCTGTTGTTTTTTAACCAGAAAACGGCCGCCGTTGCGTTCTTGTCTTTTGTACTCTACGGGTTTGTGTACACGCCGCTGAAACGAGTGGGGCCGGTGGCCGTGTTCGTGGGGGCGTTTCCGGGGGCATTTCCGCCCATGATTGGCTGGCTGGCGGCTACCAACCAGTTCGGCTGGGAGCCGGGCATTTTGTTTGCCATCCAGTTTTTCTGGCAGTTTCCGCACTTCTGGGCCATCGCGTGGGTGGCCGATGCCGACTACCGTAAGGCCGGTTTCAAGTTGTTGCCCGCCCAAGGCGAAAAAGGCTTCGACACGGCCGTTCGCATCATGATTTACACGCTGTTCCTGCTGCCGCTCAGTTGGGTGCCCCTTGAACTGGGCATGACGGGCGTGCAGTCGGCGGTGGTGGCCATGGTGTGCGGCGTGCTGTTTTTGGCCCAGACTTTTCACTTGATGAGCAAGCAAACAGACAAAGCCGCTTTGCAGATGATGTTCGGTTCGTTTTTGTACTTGCCCGTGGTGCAGATTGCGTTTCTACTGGATAAAATTTAAAAATGATGCTTCGATACTTCGTTCTTCGATGCTTCGTGAAACGTTTTAGGCAAAAAACAGCCAAAACGCTATAAATGACAAGCAATTCACGAAGCATCGAAGAACGGAGCATCGGTTAAAACGAAAAACATGGCACAAAAAATAGAATTGACCAACGTAGGGAATTTGGCCGAGGAGCCGCAGGAAACCCTTTCGATGCACCCCAAGAAATTTGCCTTGTGGTTGTTCATTGTCAGCATCCTGATGGTTTTTGCAGCCATGAGCAGTGCGTACATTGTACGCAAAGGCGACGGCAACTGGCTGGAGTTTGAAATGCCACAGGCGTTTTGGGTGTCGTCCGCGATTATTCTGGTGAGTAGCATTTCGATGCAATGGGCACACCGCGCGGCGAAGAAAGATAATCTGGGTACGCTGAAAATAACCATGCTGGTGACGTTTGCGCTGGGTGTGGCGTTCATCGTGGCGCAGTACATGGGCTGGCAAGATTTGCAGGAGCGGCGCATTTGGCTGGGCGGCGGCATGAGCAATCCGGCCGGTTCGTTTGTGTACGTGATGACGGGCCTGCACGTGTTTCACTTGGTCACGGGCATTGTGTTCCTGCTGCTGGTGCTGATTGCCTCCTTGCGCGACGAAGTGCATTCCAAGGCCATGACGCGCCTCGACATGTGTACCACGTATTGGCATTTCCTTGATTTCCTGTGGATTTACCTGTTCGCGTTTCTGCTGTTGAATCAGTAAAGCGGCCTCACCCCCGGCCCCTCTCCCAAGGAGAGGGGTGTGTTTCGGGATTAACCGAATCTTTTATTCGAGCGTGTTCGGGACAAAAGGCTCGTTCGGTTGAAAAGTCACCCCTCTCCTTGGGAGAGGGGCCGGGGGTGAGGCTTCCAAGACCTGTATTCAGCAAAAATGCAACGCGGCAGGCATCGATTAGAAAAAAGTATTATTTTTGAAGCGGTTTTGCGGCCGTGTTTCGCGGCTGGGCAAAATGCAAAACCTACAGTTTAACCCAAGACTCAATACCAAAGACCAAGTACTTTATATGGCAACTGTTGCAACACAAGAGATTTCCTCCAAAAAGCTTTGGGGCGGAGGCATGGAACCCATGAAAGCGAGCTACGGCAAGCTGATGATGTGGTTTTTCCTCCTTTCCGACGCGTTCACTTTTTCGGCCCTGCTCATCACCTACGGCCTGAACCGTTTCGGAGCCGATGCCTACGACCCGAAGCAACACGGCGCCGAGTTCAAGATGTCAACCGATTACTGGCCCGTGCCTGAGCATATCTTCGACGCAGTGCCGTTTTTCCACGGCGTTTCCATGCCGCTCGTGTTTGTGGGCATCATGACGTTCATCCTCATCATGAGTTCAGTGACGATGGTGCTGGCCGTTGAAGCCGGCCACCGCATGGATCGCAACGATGTGGAGAAATGGATGCTTTGGACGATTCTGGGCGGCATCACCTTCTTGGGTTGCCAGGCTTGGGAATGGTCGCACTTCATCCACGGCACCGACACGCCGACCATCAGCCGCGTGTTTGTAAACGGCCAGTGGACGACGAAGGAAATCTTCGGTGCCAACCTGATTGAGAACCAGTACGGCCCGCCCTTGTTTGCCGATTTGTTCTTCTTTATCACCGGCTTTCACGGCACGCACGTGTTCAGTGGCGTGTTGCTCAACATCCTGATTTTCTACAACACCACCATGGGCGTGTACGAACGGCGCGGCCACTACGAAATGGTCGAGAAGGTAGGCTTGTACTGGCACTTCGTGGACTTGGTTTGGGTGTTCGTGTTCACATTCTTCTACCTCGTCTGAGTGCCAAGTCGCAAGTGAATAGAAAAATAAATTCGTAAATCGTAATTCGTAAATCGTAATTCAAAATATGGCAACGGAAACCGTAAATAATGCGCAGTCGGCGCAAAAGGAAATCCCGAAACCGCAGACCAAAGTGATTTGGCGTACCTTCTGGATTTTGCTGGGCATTACCGCACTCGAATTCGTGATTGCTTTCACTATGGCGCACGGTACTTTACGCGTCAGCATTTTCGTGCTGATGACGTTAGTGAAAGCCTTCTACATTGTGGCCGAGTTCATGCACTTGAAAGGCGAAGTGAAAATGCTGATCTGGAGCATTTTGATTCCGACCATCTTCGTGATTTGGCTGGTGATTGCCCTGCTGATGGAGGGCGACTCGATTTTCGAGATGCGTTTCTTCAATGAGTAGAGAAACCCTGCAACATGAATGAGCCGCCGTTCCCAACAAGGGACGGCGGCTGTGTTTAGAAACCATACAATAAAAAAACATGAAGAAAGTCGGATTGTTGCTGCTGATGCTGGTTGTGCCAGTGTTGGTGTTTTTGTTGCTCAAAGGCACCGGAAAAAATCATTTTAGCATTCCGCGTTACTACCCGCTCATTGACTCGACAACCGGGCAAGTGCGCATCGGGACGCAAACCGTGGCGGGCCGCGAAGTGACAGACACGCTGTTCCATACCGTACCCGACTTCTCGCTCACCAACCAAGAAGGCAAAACCGTAACCGGCAACTATCTGAAAGGCAAGGTTTTCGTGGCCGATTTTTTCTTTACGCGGTGCCCCGGTATCTGCAAAAAAATGTCTTCGCAAATGACACGGGTGCAAGAGCGGTTTTTGAACAATCCCGATGTGCAGATTGTTTCTTTTTCGGTGGATCCGGAAAACGACACGGTGCCCGCCTTGCAGGAATACGCCGGGCGGTACGGCATCCAAACCAACAAGTGGCAACTGCTCACCGGCGACAAGTCGCAGGTGTACCGCTTGGCGAAAAACGGCTACTACGTAACCGCCAAGGAAGACAAGCCCGAAGCAACTGACTTGGAAGAACGGTTCGTCCACACCGACAAGTTCGTGCTGGTTGACCAGCAAGGCCGCATACGCGGCTACTACAACGGCACCAACCGCAAGGACGTGGATCGGCTCATCACCGAAATCGACATTTTGCTCCGGGAGGAAAAGCAGTGAATCGTTTTTCGTTTAACGTTTATCGTTAAAAGGCGTTGGACGCGCAGCGTCCCAAACGAAAAACGTTAAACGAAAAACGTTAAACGAAAAACGTTAAACGAAAAACGTTAAACGAAAAACGTTAAACGAAAAACGTTAAACGAAAAACGTTA
>JALOMD010000168.1 GCA_025455595.1 Cytophagales bacterium
TTGCCGCTGCTACTGAAGGCGAGCAGTGCGTCGGCGGTATTCATGGCATAAGACATGCCTGGGTTCTGCGGCGACCGGTACACGATTTTTTTGGCCGAGACACTGGCAATCTTGCAGGCCAGCGTCTTGCCGTCGGTTTGGTAAACCAAGTCAGCATCTTGTGCCCAAACGACACGTGATGCGACGCACAAAGTCCAGAAGAACAAAAACAGGTGACGTAGAATCTTTTTCATGTCAAACGGTTGGGTTTTCTACAACTCTTTGTACGCAAATCCTCCCGATGTGTTTTGAAGGCTGTTGCCCAAGAAACAAAGCCCATGTCCACCGACAGCCCTACACCATTTTGTAAATCGGCGGACAGTTTGCGTAATCAAAAATCCCCGCCAATTTGGCGTAATTTTGCGAAAAGCAGGTAAATGTCCTCAAAAAAACGGATTTCAGCCTGATTTTTCCAATATTTGTCGTGTTCTCGGTGCTTCGTTCTTCGATGCCTCGCGAAGCGTTTTAGGCAAAAATTGCCCGAAACAGTTCAGATTAGAAGTTGCGGCGTGCAACACCGCCCGAAGCATCGAAGAACGAAGCACCGAGATGATGAGAAAATTCTATCACCTGCTGCTGGCGGTTTTCGTACTGGCAGACGCGTGGCTGCTGGCCCACCCGAACCTGATTGGCAAGTTCGGCATTTGGTTTTACAAGTACGACTACCTGAAGACTTTCCCGCGTGCCTTGGCCACGGTGGGTTTGGCTGTCGTGGCTGTGTCGGTCTTGGGCTGGGCGGCGCGGCGGTATCTTCCGCGCACGGCGGCGTTGGTTCTGTTGGGGGCGTTGGCGGCGGGCTTAGTGGTGATCCTGGTGCAAACAGTGGTGCAGTTTTCGTCCGGCACCTACAAATTCACCGGCGCGGGCTTCAAGACGGGAGCCATTTTGTTACCCGTCCTGCTGCTGCTGATCACCGCCGAGGCGTTGATAAGAAAAGCCCCCCAGCCCCCGGAAGAGGAGTAGAAATTTCCGCAATCCGCTCCCCGAACCGGCGTTTCGAAGAGCGGATTGCGGAACAAAAGGCGTTTTGGGCAAAAATCGCCCAAAACGCCGATTTCCAAAGGACTTGTTTTGGTTGCGAAGCCACTAAAGACCAACGACTGACGACTAAAGACTCAAAAAAATGAAGCAAGAACTCATTCACGAACTCTTCCAAAAATTCGAGGCGGCCAGCCGCGAAATCCAAGGCATCGAATGCTGGAGTGCCCGCGAGTTGCAGGAGCTTTTCGGTTACAAAGACTGGAACGTGTTCCTGAAAACCGTGGAAAAAGCCAAAAACGCCTGCGCCAACTCCGGCGAGCCGGTCGGGAGCCATTTTGTGGAAGTGACGGGCAGCTATACCGACGAAAACGGCGAAGAACACCCCGAAGACGACATCGCCCTTACGCGATACGCCTGTTACCTGGTCACCCAAAACGGCGACCCGGGCAAGAACGAAATCGCGTTTGCGCAGACGTACTACGCCGTGCAAACCCGCAAGCAGGAAATCATCGAGCAACGACTGCTGGACATCTCGCGCGTGGCCGCCCGCGACAAGCTCTCGAAATCAGAAAAGAAACTGTCGGGCATCATCTACGAACGCAACGTGGACGACAAGGGCTTCTCCACCATCCGGTCGGAGGGCGACAAGGCGTTTTTCGGCGGCTTCACCACCGGCGAGATGAAGAAGAAACTCGCCGTGCCTGACAACCGCCCGCTGGCCGACTTCCTGCCCACGCTCACCATCAAGGCCAAGGACTTTGCCGTGGAACTGACCAGCTACAACGTGGTGGAGAAAGACCTGCACGGCGAAACGGCCATCACCAAGGAACACGTGGACAACAACAAGGCCATCCGCAAGATGCTCGAAGAACGCGGCATCACGCCCGAAAGCCTGCCCGCCGCCGAAGACGTGAAAAAAGTGAAACGCAAGCTCGAAAACGCCGACAAAAAAGTGCTGAAGGAAGTGAAACGGATGACGAAGAAAAAATGATGAATGATGAGTTATGAATGATGAATGAAAAAAATCAAGGCGTTTTGGGCAAAAATTGCCCAAAACGCCTTTTCTTGGTTCATTGTGCTACCGACGCACTTTTACCTCTGCCCACTGCCTTTGAATGCCACCAATTTATAAGTTTGACTGTCAGGCTCGTAGAAACCATAGACAAACCGATTGTCAACTTTAAACATTGTCTCGGCTGATTTTTTTGCAATTTGATTCTCATACGCCTCAATCTCGTCAAACACTGACCCGGAAATGTTCAGCTTTTGGTGTTCCAACTTGTCCGCACTCAACACCGCCTTGAAGTATGCGGATTTGGTAAGCATGCTGTTACGATACCCCGTAATAAACGGGAGCCACGTAGTACGCCGGAATCGAGCCGTAAGGCGTAACGATGGCACCACCGCCCATCATGCCGCCGCCAGCATTCGTCATTTCTTTGTAAGACCCGATGGTCACAACCAAATTCCCGCCTTCCAATGAATTAACGGCTATCGCAGCATTGGAATTGATCATTTTGCGCAACAGTTGTTTTGTTTTAGACAACTCCCGACTCGTATTAGCGGAATAAGTCGCGCCCCCTTCTTGAATGACGGGAGTGTTCGCAAACGCAATGGAATCGCCTCGTTCGGCTTTATGACTGGCTGTCACCTCTCCTGAATCCATGTCCACCACTTGTAACACCAATACATCGGACGAGGCCCTTACCTGAAACAGTCTGTTATTGTAAACAACAGAATTCCCGGCCGTAGTCTCAGCCCCCAAGTCCGGTTGTCTTACTGACCGGTACGAAGGAGTTTTATGATCCAAGTCCATGGTAAAAAGCTGAGTACGCGTGTCGCTGTCCAAACTGAGCACGATTTTATTCTCCTTGACGTAAAGTTTGTTTCGGACATAAGTAGTGTTCAAATTCTGTTCAGAATCCGCCGTTACGCGCTGCATATCAACAGCCACCTTGCCTCCGTTTCCTCCGGGCGGCACCGATGCCAGCAGTCTGTCGTAAAGAGCCGATGGTTTTACAAAATCGCTAAAATCGTACGTGGTAACGGAGTTGTTCTGAGCAGAAGAATACTCGTAAACATTGATAGTGTTTGACTTTCTGGGGATACTTAGAATGTAAAATTTACCCTTGTGTTCAAACGCTTCAATGAACAAATCCTTGCCCAAGACATGATTCAATTCACTTATTGACGTTTGGCCGGTGGCAAAATCAAACGTCACGACTCCGAAATTATCTTGTCTATTGTCTGAATAAAACAGCGTGACTATATCGCCTTGCGCCAAACCGCCCAGCATTTTTTTGTGTACCGGGGAGTCGGGTTTGTTTGTCTTGATTTCTTTTTCTCTCTCAAAGTTCGCATTCAACAGCACTGCCGAGATTTCTTTTTTGTCCATCAAAAACAACACTGTCTTGCCCTCCGCAGTCCTGACAGGCATGGTCTCCGAATAATCAGCGGCCATGAAACCGCCGGTTCTTAACTTAATGGGCAAACTTGCGAGTAGCTGCTGTGCAGCGACGACCTCATAAAAAAGAACAAAAAACAAACAGAGAAAAGAAAAACGTATGTGCACAGGGCAAACGCATGAGATTATACTCGACTGTAAGAATGCTTAGTTTTGCATTCGATGACAAAGATAAGCGAGTATTTTCAGAATGTCCCCGACTGGCGAGAGCAGCACAAGGTGAAACACAAGCTTATTCTCTTGATCGGATTATGCACCTACCTGAGCAACGGGGAGGACTACGAGGACATGGTGATTTTTGCCAAAACCAAAGGCGGCCTGCTACCGGATTTGCTATCGTTGTCCAACGGGGTCCCTTCGCATGATACCTTCAATAGGGTTTTCCAAGTACTTGACTGCCAGATACTCAGGGATTTCTTGTCGGCTCACGGGAAAGAGATTGCCGATGTGTTGGCTGAAAAACAGATTTGCCTTGACGGCAAGAAACTCGGAGGAACCGACCCGTGCGGCCGGGGAAACCGCGGTTTGTATATTGTCAATGCTTGGGTGGCCGAGAACAGGCTTTGTGTCGGGCAAGAGAAAGTGAACGACAAGAGCAATGAATTGGACGCGTTGCCCCGAGTGACCAGATCATTGGACATCACCGACGCGGTGGTCAGCATCGACGCGATGGGTTGCCACAAGCAGATCGCGTCGCAAATCAAACAACAGGACGGGCATTATTTGTTGGCCTTGAAGAAAAACCAGAAAGAGTTGTTCGAGGAGGTCGTCTGTGCCTTCAAGGCCAACAGCCCCCAATGCACACAAGAAGAATGGGAATACGGGCGTGCAAGGTTCGAGACCAGAAAATGCGGTGTTCTCTCCGCCCAAGCCACAATGGACAAGGACGTGATCGCCCAATGGGACGGTTTGCAAACGCTACTCAAGGTGGAGTCGAGCCGGACCGTTGCCGGCAGAAAGACCACGGAAACACGCTATTACATCAGCGACGAGAACGAGGCCGACGCCCTGTATTACAATCGTTTGGTTAGGGGCCACTGGGGAATCGAGAACCACTTGCACTGGCATTTGGATGTGACCTTCCGTGAAGACGACTGTAGGGCCAGAAAAGGAAACGCCCCTGAGAACCTTGCCACGCTGAGAAAACTGGCCTTGCAAATCATCACCCAGCATGATGACAAACTCAGCCTGAAGAAAAGAAGGGTCAAGGCTGCCTACGATACCGAGTATATGATTGAATTGTTAAGCTGAATTTCTCATGCGTTTGCCCTGGTATGTGCATGGATTCGGTAGTTTTTGCGCTGCAAAAATATACCTTTGCCCTCATGCCCTAACGACGAACGCCGAAACGAGACTTAGGATGTAATTTTTGCGTCGAGTTTGTTTCGAGTTCGGGTGTTTTGGGCAAAAATCGCCCAAAACACTCGCCTGCCTGCACAGGCAGGTTACTGTTGCCCGACAAAAACTCCTCCTTCGGGGGCCGGGGGGCCTTTCGTATCGGATTTTGCTTTACATTTGGCCCCTGACAAGCCGCCGTCATTTCGGCTTTTGGTTTATTTTTAAACACTCCGGGTTGTCCGTAGTTATCCAATTGAAAAGTCCGTTGTTCTTACCGATAAAAGTCGTTTTGGGCAAATTTTGCCCAAAACGGCGATTTCCAACTTTGAACCTGTAATTTTTCAACTCGCACGTATTTTATGTCAAACATTGCAGAACTACACGTGAACGGTGGCACCTATCAGCTACCCATTGTAGAAGGCTCCGAACACGAAAAGGCTTTGGACATCCAGAAACTGCGCGACCAAAGCGGCTACATCACCTTGGACAGTGGGTACAAGAACACCGGTGCCACCAAAAGTGCCATCACGTTTCTCGACGGTGAGGAAGGCATTCTCCGCTACCGGGGCTACCCGATTGAGCAACTGGCCGAAAAGTCGTCGTTCCTGGAAGTGGCCTACCTGCTCATCTACGGCGAACTGCCCACGCAGGCCCAACTCGACGCGTTCACCAACGAAATCAGGGTGCATACGCTGGTCAACGAAGACATGCGCAAGATTTTCGACGGCTTCCCGGTGAACGCCCACCCGATGGGCGTGCTGTCGGCGTTGGTCTGCTCGCTGACGGCCTTCTACCCCGAATCGATGGGCAACATGACCCCGGAGCAGGAACGCCTTTCGATTGTGCGCCTGATGGCCAAGCTGCCGACCATTGCCGCGTGGGCCTACAAAAACAACATGGGCCACCCGGTGAACTACCCGCAAAACCGCCTGAGCTACTGCGCCAACTTCATGCACATGATGTTTGCCCTGCCTGTGGAGCCTTACGAGGTGAACCCGGTGATTGAGGACGCGTTGAACAAACTGCTCATCCTACACGCCGACCACGAGCAAAACTGCTCCACTTCCACGGTTCGGCTGGTGGGTTCGTCGCACGCCAGCTTGTACTCGTCCATTTCGGCGGGCATCAACGCCTTGTGGGGGCCGCTGCACGGCGGGGCCAACCAGGAGGTGATTGAGATGCTGGAGGAAATCAAGGCGGGCGGCGGCGAGGTGAAAAAATACGTGGAAATGGCCAAAAACGCCAAAACAACCGGTTTCCGGCTGTTCGGCTTCGGCCACCGCGTTTATAAAAACTTCGACCCACGTGCCAGAATCATCAAAAAGGCCGCTGACCAAGTGCTGGGTGCCCTCGGCATCAACGACCCGGTGCTGGGCATTGCCAAGGAACTCGAAGAAGCGGCCCTGACCGACTCGTATTTCGTGGAACGCAAGCTGTACCCGAACGTGGATTTCTACTCAGGCATCATCTACCGCGCCCTCGGCATCCCGACGAATATGTTCACGGTGATGTTCGCCCTCGGCCGCCTGCCGGGCTGGATTGCGCAGTGGAAAGAAATGCGCGAAGGCAAGGAACCCATCGGCCGGCCGCGCCAAATCTACGTAGGCCACCCGCA
>JALOMD010000169.1 GCA_025455595.1 Cytophagales bacterium
TTGATGTTTGACACATTTCACGCGAATATCGAGGAAAAAAATCTGGCGGAAGCCTTGCGCAAATGCGCCCCGTACAATATTCACGTACAAATTTCTGAAAACGACCGTAGCACGCCCGGCCACGGACATATTGACTGGAAAAGCGTATTCCGGGCGTTGCACGAAACCAACTACCAAGGCGGCCTGAGTATCGAAGCGTTCGGCCTCACTCCGCCTGATTTGGCCTCTGCTGCGCACATCTATAGACCCATGTTTGAAAGCCCTGAAAAACTGGCCGTTGACGGATTGGCATTTCTGAAAAGAATGTGGCAAGAAACATCCGTGCTGGTTACGTAGAGGCAGGGCCTGCCCTGTCTCTCATAACCCTGTCTCTACAGCGGGTTTTTCCTTTGTAAAAGATACTATTTTGTGTTCATCGCGCCGTCATTGCGAGGAGCGGCTTTAGCCCGACGAAGCAATCTGCCGCCGATAGTTGCGCGAGTGTTTCTGAGCCGTATTTATTGTCAGAACGCGAGCCTTTGGAAAAGGTGTTCGCCGAGCCTGCACCCAACAGATTGCCACGCCTCCACTCCGTTCCGGCTCGCAATGACGGAAAGAACACAAAGCGTTTTGGGAAAAAACTGTTCAAAACGCCATTTTACAGTAAAAATCATCTTTCATCTTTAGTATTTTCCCCTTCTTCTTCACATGAAAAAACTCAACATAGCCATTATCGGACTGGGTTTCGGAGCCGAATTCATCCCCATTTACCAGCGTCATCCGCACACAAATATGTACGCCATTTGTCAGCGTACCCGCGAAAAATTAGACGCGATTGGCAATGCGTTCAACATCGAAGCCCGCTACACGGATTTCGACGAAATGCTCAAAGACGCGGCCATTGATGTCGTACACATTAATTCACCCATTCACCTACACGCCGAACAGAGTTTGAAAGCCCTGCTTGCCGGAAAACACGTGGCTTGCACCGTGCCGATGGCAACGACGGTGGAAGAATGCAAGGCCATTGTAAAAGCCAGCCGCGAAACGGGCAAAAAATACATGATGATGGAGACGGTGGTGTATGCGCGGGAGTTTCTGTTTGTGAAAGAATTGTACGAGAAAGGCGAACTCGGCAAAGTGCAGTTTCTGAAAGCCAGTCACCAACAAGACATGGACGGCTGGCCCGACTATTGGCCCGGCCTGCCGCCGATGCACTATGCCACGCACTGCGTGGGGCCGGTAGCGGGTCTGTTGAAACTGGAGGCTGAATATGTGTCGTGTTTTGGTTCGGGGCGCATCCGCGAGGAATTGATTAAACACTATAATTCGCCGTTTGCGATTGAAAGTGCGCACATCAAATTCAAAAATTCCGATTTGAGTGCGTATGTGTATCGTTCGTTGTTTGACACGGCGCGTCAGTACCGCGAGAGTTTTGAGGTTTACGGCAGTCAGAAGTCGTTCGAGTGGCCGTTGATCGAAGGCGAAGACCCGGTGATTCACACGGCCAAAAAGCCGGAACACGAGATTCCCGCACGGGTGAAAGTGCCGGATTACGCGCATCTGCTGCCGGAGCCGATTCGTCAATTTACCACGCAGGGCGTTTACGATTTGGGTGAGAATCAGCACCTTTCGTTTGTGCAAGGCAGCGGACACGGCGGCTCACACCCGCACCTGGCGCATGAGTTTGTAATGGCCATCCTCGAAGACCGCGACCCGTTCCCGAATGCCGTACAATCGGCCAACTGGACGAGTGTGGGTATTCTGGCGCATGAATCAGCGATGAAAGGCGGAGAACTGATGCATCTGCCGGATTTTCATAGCCTGTAGCACATGCTTTAGCCTGTGCGTTCCGACTTGTCGGGACTTTGCTACAGGGCAGGTTTTGCAATTGTAAAAGATATTATTTTGTATTTACGCTGCGGCAGAGAAATGCTTCGCATTTCAGCACAGGCTAAAGCATGTGCTACAGGCGCAGGCGTTTTAAGCAATTTTTGCCTAAAACGGCATTTTGTACTGCAGGCTTTAGCCTGTCACTGTTTACAGGCTAAAGCCTGCGGTACATATAGAGATTCCTCTATCAAATAACACAAATCATTATGTCGCACACATTACGGGTTTTGGCTTTTCTGGGGATACTATTTTCTGCCGTCTTCTGTACCGCGCCGCCGAAACAGACCACATCCAAAAGCGAAACCACCAAAGGTCGGCGGCTGGAAGTGCTGTTTCTGGGCGACAACGGTCACCACAAGCCCATCGAACGGATTCCGGCACTGATGGCGGCGTTAGGGCCGAAAGGAATTAATTTTACCTACACCGACAATCTGGAAGATGTCAATCCCGAAAATCTGAACAAGTACGATGCACTGCTCGTCTATGCCAACTGGGATTCCATTCCGGCGGCGCAAGACAAGGCGTTGACAGATTACGTCAATTCCGGCAAAGGGTTGGTTGCGGTTCACTGCGCGTCGTGGTGTTTTCGCAATTCAGAGGCGTATGTACAGATGGTGGGCGGACAGTTTTTGAAACACGGCTGGGACACGATTCAATCCATCATCAGCAAACCGGAGCATCCGGTTGTGGCAAATCTGAAGAATTTCAAAACGCTGGACGAAACGTATATTCATCAGAAACTTAGTTCCGACAATCTGGTATTGACCGAACGGCAGGAAGGCGACAAACGCGAGCCGTACACGTGGGTGCGCAACGTGGGCAAAGGCCGTGTGTTCTATACGGCTTACGGACACGACGAAAATACGTGGAACAATCCCGGCTTCCACGAACTAATGGAAAAAGGCATCCGCTGGGCCGTGGGACAACAGGCTGAAAATGAACTGAAAGCGTTGAATCCGCAGCCGTTTACTTACACTGAAGCTAAACTACCCAATTACGAAAAACGCCCCGATCCGCAACTGCGGCAAGCGGCACTTTCGCCGGAAGAATCCATGAAGCACATCCAGGTGCCAGTGGATTTTACATTAGAATTGTTTGCCCACGAACCGGATGTGATGCACCCAATTGCGATGACTTGGGATGAACGCGGACGGCTGTTTGTGTTGATTACCAAAGACTATCCCAACGAACGCAAAGACATGGGCGGCAGCGACTATATTTTGCTCTGTGAAGACACGAACCAAGACGGCAAAGCCGACAAATTCACCCGCTACGCCGACGGCCTGAGCATCCCGACGGGACTCGTCTGTTACGACGGTGGACTCATCGTGACGCAGGCTCCGCACGTGCTGTTTCTGAAAGACACCAACGGCGACGACAAAGCCGACGAACGGAAAATTCTATTGACCGGATTCGGCACGTTCGACACGCACGCCGGGCCGAGCAACCTGCATTACGGATTTGACAACTGGATTTGGGGGTCGGTCGGGTATTCCGGGTTCAAAGGCAAGGTCGGCGCGGATTCGCTGAAGTTTGGACAGGGATTTTTCCGCTTCAAACCCGACGGCTCCCAACTTGAATACATGACCGTCACGTCGAACAACACGTGGGGCTTTGCCTTCAACGAAACCGGCGATGTGTTCGGTTCCACGGCCAACAACGCCCACGGCTGGTACATGCCCATTCCGTATCGCTACGCCGGATGGGGCGAAGGCAGCCGCAGCACCGATACGCACAAAGACATGAAGCCGATTACCACCAAAGTGCGGCAAGTGGATGTGTTCGGCGGATTCACTGCCGCCGCCGGGCATAATTTCTACACGGCGCGGGCCTTTCCAAAAAAATACTGGAATCGCGTGGCTTTCGTGGCCGAACCAACGGGACACGTGTTGCACCAGAATGTGATGGAGAAAAAAGGCACCGATTACGAAGACCGCGAAGGCTTTAACCTGATGGCCGGAGCCGACGAGTGGTTTTCGCCCGTATTTGCCGAAACCGGCCCTGACGGAGCCGTGTGGGTGGCCGACTGGTACAGTTTCATCATTCAGCATAATCCCACGCCCAAAGGCTTTGACAATGGTCCCGGCAACGCCTACGTCACCGACCTGCGCGACTACACGCACGGCCGCATCTACCGCGTGGCCTACAAAAACGCACCGCCTTACAAACCGCTGAGTCTGAGCAAAGACCGCCCGCAGGAACTGGTGGCAGCGTTGAAAAACGACAATCTGTTCTGGCGACAAGCGGCGCAACGATTGTTAGTGGAACGTGGCAACCGAGACGTGGTGCCGCAACTGCTGGCGTTGGTCAAAGATCAGTCGCTGGATGAGATCGGCATCAATCCGCCAGCGATTCACGCGCTGTGGACGTTGCAAGGCTTGGGTGTGATTACCGAACAGAATCCGGAAGTGTTGCAAGCCGCACAGAACGCTTTGACGCACGCCTGCGCCGGGGTTCGGAAAACAGCCGTACAGATTTTGCCGCGCACTTCGGCCTCGGCGGAGAAACTGTTGCAAGTGAAAGCCTTGCAAGACAAAGAGCCGCTGGTGGTGCTGAATACCTTGCTGGCCTTTGCAGAAATGCCACCCACGCCCGCTGTTCCAGAAGCCGTTTTGACTCGCATGGAACAAGCCACCGAAACAGAAGACCGCTGGCTCCCCGATGCGTTTGCGTGTGTGTTAAAAAGCCACGACGCGAAATTGCTGAAAACATATTTAAATCGCCTTAAAGCCCAAGCCGCAACGCAACCGAAATCCACTCCTTCAATGGCAAGTATGGATCACAGCCATCACGCGTCTGCACAAAAAAATAGTATCTCTGTAAAACCCGAAACCCCTCCTGTCTCTGGCACTCAACCGGATTTGGTCGTAGCGAATTTACGCACCGAACCGGCTTCGCCCTTTGTTCGGGAAAGCATTAAGTTGTTCGTGGAGGTGAAAAACCAAGGCGGCGCAGCAGTGCCTCAAGGAACGGTTGTCCCTCTTTCGCTGCGCATAGAAGGGGCTTCCAAGAAAGTTTCGATAGTGAGCCTGACTTTTGCAAACGGCATCGCTCCTGGCGAAACCGTCACGATTGACAAAGAAAGCAACGGCCCGTGGACGGGGCCACTGGGCTTCACCTCCGACAAAGCCGGAGAATATACATTTAACGTAACGGTGGACTACAATACGTCCATTGCCGAAAGCGACGAAACCAACAACACGCACGTACACAAACTCATCTACCAGGCACCGCAAAAACTATCGGTATTTGCGCTGGAACGCGCTGTTAAAAGTTATGCCGGAAGTTCTTCGATAGACTCAGTGATAAGCTTATTGCGGCAGTCGCAAAAACTGGATGCTGACAACCGTCAGGCGTTAATCAAAGGCGCGTCCGAAGGGTGGGACAAGCGAAAAAAAGTAACACTTTCACCGAGTGACCAAACGTTTCTGGCAAGCCTGAGCAACACCGTTCCGGCAGACAGCCGGGATCGGTTGGGTCGTTTGTCGGAAGCGTGGGGAATGGTGAGCGAAACGCCCAAAGATGCGCAGCTAATTCAACTAAAAGCGATACGTGAGGCGTTGAAATTTGACAAAGCCGAATTTACCGTTAAAGCCGGTAAGCCCGTGGAAGTCGTCTTTGAAAACCCCGACGCGATGCAGCACAACCTGGTGATTGGCAAGCCCAAGACGATGGAAATCATCGGCAATGCGGCAGACAAGATGATTACCGCCAAAGACGGCGCGGAAAAAAACTACGTTCCGTCCATTCCGCAAGTGCTGTTTTCGACACCGTTGGTCAATCCCGACCAGAAATACCGGCTTCGGTTTACGGCCCCGACTCAGCCGGGCGAGTATCCGTTTGTGTGTACATTCCCCGGCCACTGGCGCATCATGAACGGCGTGATGAAGGTGGTGAAATGATTGCGAATTTGTTTTGTAGCACATGCTTTAGCCTGTGCCTCGCAACTGCTTTCACGCCGTGGCGTGAAAGCAAAAACACCTTGTACCGATTTGGAAGTGAGAATGCGGATTCTGGAATTAAAAAACGCTGACAATCAGATAGTTGCATAAAATTATTTACGCACTCAGTCTTTTATTTTGGCATTATTTTGTGTAAGTTCTACTTGATTGAGAAATCAAAGATTCGGCGAAGCCAAATTTGCCAAAAAACGCCCAAAACGGCTTTTCCCATAGATGAAAAGCGTTTTGGGCGTTTTCGTCGAAATCCTCAAGCATACACAGCATTCTGTGCCACTTCGCGGTAGGCATCCAAATCGTGCTGCACGCTTTCCAGTTTGGACGTAATCGTTGCCACGGCTGTTTTGCCGAGCGGCAACCGCAGCGGCGGATTTTCGGCGTGTACAATGTCAATAATGGCTTGCGCCGCTTTCTGCGGGTCGCCTTCCTGCTTGCCGTCCACGCCTTTGATGCGCTGGCGGAACATGCCTGCCGTTCCACTGTAATCTTCAATCGTTTGGGCAGCGAGGCGGAAACCGTTTCCGGCAAATTTTGTCCGAAACGGCCCCGGCTCCACAATCGTCAGCCGGATGCCCAGCGGGGCGATTTCGGCGGCCAAGGCTTCGCACGATGTGCCCGCTTTTCTGTGAACGCATCAGTGGCAAAGCCGCTTGTGTCACCTGCAAGGCACCGAGAAAATTGGACTCAAACAGTTCCCGCGTTTCGGCCAAACTCGTTTCTTCAATCGCACCCGCCATGCCAAACCCGGCGTTGTTCACCAACACGTCTAATCGCCCGAATTTCTGTGAAATTACAGAGAAGGTCTGTTTGATGTCGGCAGCATTTGTCACGTCCATGCGCAAGGCGTAGGCGTTTTGGGCGTTTTTTTCATTAAACGCCGCCGCTTGTTCGTCTGTACGAAACGTACCGATGACAAAGTCGCCGCTCTGTATCACGGCCTCGGCCAAGGCTTGGCCTAAGCCGCTTGAAATGCCTGTAATGAACCAGATTTTTCTGTTGTGTAGCATAGTTTTG
>JALOMD010000170.1 GCA_025455595.1 Cytophagales bacterium
GGGGCTGGAGAAGGTCCCAAGGGTTGGGCTGTTCGCCCATTAAAGTGGCACGCGAGCTGGGTTCAGAACGTCGTGAGACAGTTCGGTCCCTATCTGTTGCGGGCGTCGGATGTTTGAAGGGGTTCTGGCCTTAGTACGAGAGGACCGGGCTGGACGGACCGCTGGTGTGGCTGTTGTCGTGCCCACGGCAGCGCAGCGTAGCCATGTCCGGACGGGATAAGCGCTGAAAGCATCTAAGTGCGAAACCCGCCCCAAGATGAGACATCCTGCAAGGGCCGTCGCAGACGACGACGTCGATAGGCGGCAGGTGCACGCGTGGCGACACGCTCAGCCGAGCCGTACTAATGGCCCGGAAGGCTTGCGAACCCTTCCCCGCCCACTGTTCTTTCCTTTTCCCGCCTGGCAAGGCGCCGAGCCGTTGCGCCCCGCCCCGCGCGGGGCCCAAAGACGTTGGCGGCCACAGCGGGGGTGCCCACCTCTTCCCATCCCGAACAGAGAAGTTAAGCCCCTTCGCGCCGATGATACTGCGCCCAAACGCGGGAAAGTAGGTCGCCGCCGCAAACAGCGCAAGGCCCGCCCCCCAACGGAGGCGGGCTTCTTTGTTTGACCGACATCCGGCCGAACCTCTGGGAATAGAATACTATTGCTGGCAAAAAGTATTGTTTAGGGTGTTTTGAGCAAAAAATGGCCAAAACGTAATACCTCATTGATTGATATTTATTTGCGTCTTTAAGGTTTTTTATTGTCGGCCAGTGTAGAATCGCTGACAGTAATCAACCCTATAAAGCAAAAAGGGAACAGATCTCATCTGTTCCCTTTTTGCTTTGATACTTGCCTCTGTATCATCTGTATATCATTGATAAAGTGGAAAACTTTTCATCCACTGTGTTACCTCCCTTTTGATCGAGTCAAGGTAAGACACGTCTTCATGGTTCATAAGAGCCGCATCAATATAGTCGCCTACACGGGCCATGTCTGTTTCAGTCATGCCGCGAGTAGTGATTGCGGCTGTTCCCAAACGGATGCCGGAGGTTACGAAAGGTGATTTGTCGTCGAAAGGAACGGCATTCTTGTTAGCGGTGATGTGGACTTTGTCCAGTGTTTCTTGAGCCAAGCGGCCAGTCAAGCCTTTGCTTCTCAAGTCAATGAGCATGAGGTGGTTGTCAGTTCCCCCTGAAATGAGTCCATACCCCTTGTCGGCAAAAGCAGCAGCCAATGCTTTGGCGTTTTTTTGCACCTGTACTACGTAATTATAAAATTCCTCAGAAAGAGCTTCACCAAAAGCAACCGCTTTGGCGGCAATCACATGTTCCAACGGGCCGCCTTGTGTGCCTGGAAAAACACCTGAATCGAGCAACTCCGACATGAGTCTGAGATTTCCTTTTGGGTTTTTCACACCAAACGGGTTTTCAAAATCATAACGCAGCATAATCATGCCGCCACGCGGGCCACGAAGTGTTTTGTGAGTGGTAGTGGTTACAATGTGGCAATACTCCAGCGGGTCGTTCAGCAAACCTTTCGCAATCAAGCCTGCTGGGTGCGATACGTCGGCAAGCAACAACGCCCCTATTTGATCCGCAATTTGACGAAGACGCTGGTAGTCCCAATCACGCGAATAGGCCGAGGCACCGCAAATAATCATTTTAGGCTTCTCGCGCATGGCAGTCTCTTCGACCTTATTCCAGTCAATCAGTCCGGTTTCACGTTCAACTCCGTAAAACGTGGGGCGGTACAGTTTGCCCGAAAAATTGACGGGCGAACCGTGCGTCAAATGCCCGCCGTGTGCCAAGTCGAATCCCAGAATCGTATCGCCGGGTTGCAGTGCGGCCAAGAAAACAGCGGCGTTGGCTTGCGCACCCGAATGCGGCTGCACATTGACCCAACTTGCCCTGAAGAGATCCTTGGCGCGGTCAATGGCCAGCTGTTCAATCACATCCACCACCTCGCAGCCGCCATAGTACCGCTTGCCCGGCAGGCCCTCGGCATACTTGTTGGTCAGGACGCTACCCATTGCCTGCATAACTTGCGGCGAAACAAAGTTCTCAGAAGCAATGAGTTCGATGCCGGTTTCCTGCCGATGTTTTTCTTGACCAATGAGGTCGAACACCTGTGTGTCCCGGATGGTTTGCGTGAGAGTTGACATGACGAAGAAATATGGGTTGAAAGGTAAGAATTCGCAGTCAGACGGAAGCGTTTTGAGCAAAAAATGTCCAAAACGCTTCTGTCAAACAAGTTTCAGAAAGCGGAGGCAAGTTACGTGATTTGACCCAATACTTGTGTTTCCGAAAGCTTTTTTGTCAACGACGGACAACTACTTCTGGACAAACTCGGTATATTGGCAACGAGAGAACAACGCTGTTCCCAAACCCGTTAACATGCGCATACATGTCAAACCAATACGGCAATACTTGCAACTGGCACTAATCGCATTTGGTTGCGTCACTACCTTACAAGCACAAAGCAATCAAATGACCATAGAAGGGTTGCGCCAACACATTGAAACCCGGCTGACTTCGGTTGAAGGGCGGTTTGCCGTGGTGTTCAAGCAGGTGGACAAGCCGGAAAATCGCATTTCAATCAATGGCAAGGAGGTGTTTCACGCAGCCAGCACCATGAAAACGCCCGTCATGATTGAAGTTTTCGACCAAGCAAAAGCCGGAAAATTCAAACTGACGGACAGCGTGCTTGTCAAAAACGAGTTCAAGAGTATCGTAGATGGCAGCCGCTACCAAATGGATATTTCAGACGACAGCGGCGAGGGACTGTACAAGAAAATAGGCCAGAAAACCACGGTTTATGAACTGATCTACGAAATGATTACGGTAAGCAGCAACTTGGCGACCAACATCTTGATTGAGAAAGTGGGGGCAGCCAGCGTGACGAACGCCATGAACGAACTGGGAGCAAGCGATATCCGGGTGCTGCGCGGCGTGGAAGACCAAAAAGCCTTTGACAAAGGTTGGAACAACACCGTCACCGCCGACGACTTGGCGGTGATTTACGAAAAACTGGCCCGTGGGCAAGTGGTGAGCCGGGAAGCCAGCGGACAAATGCGCCAGATACTGGAGGCGCAAAAATTCAATGAGATTATTCCCGCAAAATTGCCCAAAACGGTAAAACTGGCCCACAAAACCGGAGAAATAACCGGCGTGCGGCATGACTCAGGTATCGTAACGCTGCCGGACGGCCAGCAGTATGTGCTGGTGCTACTTTCCAAAGGTTTGAAAAACCCGACCGAAGGCGTGGTAGCGTTAGCCGATGTCTCGGAAATGATTTACCAGTTTGTAGCAAAGTAAGTCGCAAGTCGTTAGGTCTCCGGGCGTTTTGGGCAAAAATTGGCCAAAACGCTTGGAATTTGACCTTTGGCAAAGTTTTGAACTTTGCCAAAGGTGACGGGCGGATTTCGGAATTTCTAAAACAAGTGCCGCCGAGCCGGGTTTTAGTTTTTGGCACCGGCTCGTTAACTTGCCTGCGCATTTTTTATAAGCGTATTTCCTTTGAGTATTGCATTTTCAAATAATTACTTGTTCAATCATTCGCTCATTCATCCATTCACTCATTTATGTACACAGGTCTTTTACACTTACATAATTTGCTCCGTTGGGTCATTTTGATTCTGCTGCTTGTGGCCATTGTGCGCCACTGGATGGGTATGAACGCCAAACGCGAATTCTCAGCCGCCGACAAACGCATTGACCTTTTCCTCATGGTTGCGGCGCACATCACTTTGCTCGTCGGCTTATACCAGTGGGCCGTGGGGCCGTGGGGGCTGGAACAAATACGCGCCGTTGGTTTCGGCGAGGTGATGAAAGACAAAGTGCGACGTTTCTGGGCCGTCGAACACTTGACCGGTATGCTCATCGGCATTGCGTTGATAACGGTGGGACGGGGTTCGTTCCGCAAGGTGTTGCCAGCCGAACGCAAGCACCGCCGTGCGTTAGTGCTCTTTGTCATTGCCTTGGCAATCATTTTCCTGTCGGTGCCGTGGCCGTTCCGCGAAGGCATCGCCCGGCCGCTGTTTCCGGGAATGTGATTTTGAAGTACGATTTACGAGGTACGAAGTACGAATTCAATTTTGAATTCAGAATTGTGAATTCAGAGCGGCGTTTTGGGCGATTTTTGCCTAAAACGCACTGTGAAAAAAAGCCCCGCGTTATTGCTAACAATGCGGGGCTTTTCGTTATCTGTGGCATAGTTTGCTTCTATCTGAAGCATAGTTTGCTTCTATCTGAAATCTCGCAAAAGCAACGGACTACTCATTCTGAATTCATAATTCTGAATTCTAAATTACCTTCACTCGTGCAGCACGCCGTTGAGGTCGAGTTCCGAGATGTAGCTCATGTTCTGTTCCACGATGCTGTCGGGCACGAATATGAAGCGTTTGTCATATATCTGGTCGTCAATGAAATAGCTCACCCAGTACTCGCTGCTCAGGGCAAACACCGCCGGGTCAATCGGCTCGATGATAGTGGCCGCACCGGCTTCTATGTCGCCGATGAAATGCCGCAGCGTGGAGGTGCGCCGCATTTCGTCGTTCATCAGGCCGTATCCGTTTGAAGTGACGAATACATTCCGAATAGGCACTTTGTTGTTGTTGAGCAAGTAAACAAACCAGTCGTAAGAGCCGACATCGTTCGACTTGCGTACCACGGCCACTTTCACGTCTTTGACCGGTAGGAAAGGGATGTCTTTTAGCATAACAAGGAATCTCTCTGCAATGAAAACGCAATTCAATATATTCATTAACGGTGAAAACGTCAAATTCGCATCACCGGAAACGGATAACAAAAACCAAGGCGTTAGGATTCAAAAAAACCGAGTAATTGGCAGTTGGCCTTTGGTCGTTGGTGGAGGATTGCCCGGAGCGTTTTAGGCAAAAATTGTCTAAAACGCCACTCATACCAAAACAAAAGATTGAGTGCGTAAACAATTCAATGCAAACGTCTGATTGCCAGTAGATTTTGTATTCCCAAATCCGCATTCCCGCTTCTACATTGGTATCAAGGCTTCGGTACAGAAAGATAGACGTGTCATGATTCATCCGGCGATTCGCGGTAGGCAAGCCTTAATGCTCACGCCGTGGCAAAACAGATACGGTAGAATGCGTTTTGAGCAAAAATTGCCCAAAACGTCCCAGTCGAGTTTTACAAAACAGACCGCACACTCATCCACGCCAGCACCCCCACCACCAGCCAGCCGCCGATTTCAAGCCAAAGCGGATGACGGTAATTGTTCAGCAAACCACGCTTGCGAACCGCCGCCAGCAACACCGCCAACGCCAGCGGCAGCACCAAGCCGTTGAGGTAGCCCACTACCACCAGCACGCGGGCGGGCGGTTGCCCCAACCAGATGAAAACCAAGGCCGAAACCACAATGAAGCCCGCCGTAAGCAAAGGCGCGTTTTTATCAAGGCTGGCGTGAAACGAACGGACAAACGAAACGGAAGTATAGGCCGCCCCTACCACCGAGGTGATGGCTGCACACCAAAGCACCACGCCAAAAACCGCGTAGCCCGCCCGTCCAGCCGCCGCTTGGAAAACCGCCGCCGCCGGGTTGCTGTCGCCCGCCCGGAAACCCGTTGCCAAAACACCCAGCACGGCCAAGAAGAGGAAAACCCGCACCGTTGAAGTAACCAGAATGCCCTGCACCGCACTGCGGTTCACCTGCGGCAGCATGGCCGTGCCTTTGATGCCTGCCTCCAACAACCGGTGGCCGCCTGCGAAGCTGATGTAACCGCCCACCGTGCCGCCCACCAGCGTGACAATGGCCTTGAAGTCAATCGTTGCAGGCCAGACGCTGCGGTGCAACGCCTCGCCCAAGGGTGGTTTGGCTTTCAGGAATACATAAAAAACCAGCGCGAGCATGACAGCCCCCAGCACCCGCGTGAAAGTGTCCAAGGCCTGTCCGAAATCTTTCAGGGTGAAAATCGCGATGGCGATGCCCACACTCAACACCGCTCCCACGCGAACGTCAAGCCCAGTGAGCATTTGGATGCCCAAGCCCGCACCCGCCACATTGCCCACGTTGAACGCCAGCCCGCCACCCACCACCAAGGCCGAAAGCAGGTAGCCCAAACCGGGCAATACCCGGTTTGCCAGGACTTGCGCCTGCGCCTCGCCGACGGCAACGATGCGCCAAATGTTGAGTTGAGCCGCCACATCAAGCAACACCGACACCAAGATGACAAAGCCGAAACTCGCGCCGAGTTGCTGGGTGAAAACAGCCGTATTGTTCAGAAAGCCTGGCCCAATGGCCGAGGTAGCCATCAAAAAAGCTGCGCCGAGAATGGCGGAAGGGTTGCGAGCAGAGGAAGCCAAGGAAATTGTATTGAAAAATGGTAAAGCTGAAAAATTGAAAGATTACAGGCGTTTTGGCCGGTTTTTACTCAGAATGTGAGCCTATTGTCCATTGTCTTTTGCGAGCCT
>JALOMD010000171.1 GCA_025455595.1 Cytophagales bacterium
TATTGAGCGTTTTGGGCAAAAATTGCCCAAAACGCCTCTGAGATGTTATTCGTAGCATTTTTCTACGAAGGATTAATATCGGTGGTCTGTGACTACTCACGCCAAGGCGTGACAGGCGGCGCGTAGCGCAACCGCCGTCGAATAGAAACCACTTTCGTGCTTCGCACGGGTAGTCAGAGACTACCGGCATAACACTGCGAAGTCGCAGACTTCGCAGAACATTTGCTCTGTGAAAGCTGCCGTTTTAGGCAAAAATTGTAAAATCCCACAATAGGTGGAAACGCCCGAAACGTCAATTCTAAATTCTAAATTCTGAATTCTGAATTGCCTTCCGCATCGTCTCGGCCTTCAGCAGGCATTCGGCGTATTCTTGCTCGGCGGAAGCGTCGTAGGTGATGGCACTGCCCACCGAAAACGACAGACACTGCGTGTCGGCGTTGTACAGCAGGCTACGGATGACCACGTTGAAGTCGAAATCGCCGTCTGGTGTGAAAAACCCTACCGTCCCGGAATACAAGCCGCGTTTCGTATCCTCGTATTGTTCAATTCGCTGCATGGCCCGCACCTTCGGCGCACCGGTCATGCTGCCCATCGGAAAGGCGTTGCGGATAGCTTCCGCCGCGCCAACACCCGGCCGCATCTGCGCCGAAACCGTCGAAATCATCTGGTGCAGGGCGGCAAACGTATAGATGCCGAACATCTCCTCCACTTGCACTGTACCCGTCAACGCACTGCGGGCCAAGTCGTTGCGCACCAAGTCCACAATCATCATGTTTTCGGCGCGTTCTTTTTCGCTGGTCTGTAGTTGCGTTTTCAGCCGTTCGTCTTCCTCGGCGTTGTCGCCCCGGCGAACCGTGCCTTTGATGGGCATGGACACCAGCCGATTTCCCGTTTTTTTCATAAAACGCTCCGGCGAGGCGCACAACAGCCAGTGCGGCCCCGTGCGACCGAACACCGAAAACGGCATTGGCGACAACTCGTTCAGGGCCAAATACGCCGCCAGCGGGTCGAAGCGGGCGTTTTCGGCTAGGAAGGTGACGCAATAGTTGATTTCGTAGAAGTCGCCTTCCAAGATATGCTCGCGCAGCCGCTCCACAGTGTCCAAATACGTTTCGCGGTTAGTCAGAGGCTTCACTTCGCCCACGAACACCGGCTCGGCCGATTCGACGACGGGCGTTTCGGCAATTTTTTGCCAAGTCGCCGCCGGCTCGCCCAGCGAGGCGATTTCGGCTTCGTTTTCGTAGAAGAAAACCAGATGTTCGGGAACGTAGAAAAACGCTTCGGGAAAGCCCGTCGGGTCGGGGTTGCGGCTGTGCAGGTCTTCGGTTTCGTTCTTCAGGTCGTAGCCGAAATGCCCGATGAGCCAGTCGGCATGCTCATGCAGAAATTCCTGTAAGTCACCGAAAACACGGCCTGTTTGCAGCGGAACCTTCCGCGCCGCGCCCACGGCCAGCATAGTCGGAAAGCCGCCGTACGGATATTGCTCGCCGGTTTGGTTGTCGGTGAAAAAATGAAAACAGTCCGACAAAACGGCCCATTGCAACGCCTTCCGCACCGCCTCGCGCCGCGAACCGATTCCCGCTCCCGCATACGCAAACCGTTGGTGCGTTCTTTTTTTCATGGGGCAAAAATACGTTTAACGCCGTTCCCCCGGCTGAAGCCGGGGGCAAAACATGGCAAGTCCCTCCGGGACTCAAAAGTAGTTCCCTTCGGGGACTTTTAGCTTCTTGCCCCCGGCTTCAGCCGGGGGAACGGCAGCGTTTTAAGCAAAATTTGCCGGAAACGCGATTGTCTGAACCATGATTGGCTTCGCCGAACTCACGTTTCGTAGGATTAGAGGATTAACATGATTGTTCGCTTTTTAATCAAGGCAATCTCTTAATCCTACGAAACGTGAGTTCGGCGAAGCCAATCATGGTTCTGACAACCTGCGTTTTAAGCATTTTTTGCTCAAAACGCCGAACCGAGAACTGCAAACTGAAAACGCAAAACGGTAAACGCAAAACGTTAAACGCATTTTTGCCCCGCACCCGATTCCGCCGTAACTTAGCCGCCCGCTTTCGCTCAAAATTCGTTCAACGTTTACCGTGCATCGTTTATCGTTCTGCCTCCACAACAGAACCGAAAACGGTAAACGGTAAACGCAAAACGTTAAACGTTAACCCGTGTATTCACAATCCGCATTCGAACCGAACAGTCTGGGGCTTTTTCCCGAAGTAGTCACTTTGTTCGCGGATGTGATTGTGCCCTTGCCGCTGCCCAACCTGCTCACCTACCGCGTGCCGTCCGTCATGAACGACAGCATCCAAGTGGGTGCCCGCGTGATTGTGCAGCTCGGCACGCGGCGGGTACTGACGGCCGTAGTGGCCCGCATTCACCAAGAGCCACCCAAGAAATACATCGCCAAGCCGCTGCTCGAACTGCTCGACGAGGCCCCCATGGTAACCACCCAGCAACTGGAACTGTTCCGTTGGGTGGCCGACTACTACCTGTGCCACATCGGCGAGGTGATGAACGCCGCGCTGCCTTCGGGCCTGAAAATCAACAGCGAATCGAAACTCCAGTACAACCCCGAATTCGACACGGGCATTCCGCTCACCGACACCGAAGCCAAGCTGATCGAAGCCGTGCAGGAGAAAAACTCGCTGTCCACCGACGAGGCCTCGCGGCTGCTCGGGCAAGCCGACATCTACCCGATTCTGAAGTCGTTGACCAAGAAGGGGGCCATTTTGCTCTACGAAGAGGTAAAGGAAAAGTACGCGCCGAAAATCGTCCGCAAAATCCGCCTCACGCCCGACTACCAAGACTGGGAGCCGCTCAAAGACCTGCTCGACGAACTCGAAGAACGCAAGCAGTACAAGCAAGTGGGCGTGCTGATGAAATACCTGGCCCGCGTGCCGGTGATGCACGACCGAACGGCCAACGCCGCCGGCCTCGACAAGCCTGTGCTGGTGAAAGACGACATCTCGGAGTCGGCCTTGAAAACGCTGACCAAAAAAGGTGTTTTCGAGGAGTTTGAGGTGATTGTATCACGGTTTGCCGACATCCCCTACCCCGGCGACGATGTGCAGCTTTCGGAAGCCCAACGCGCCGCCACCGACCAGATTCTGACGCATTTCAAGACCAAAGACACCGTACTGCTGCACGGCATCACGGGCAGCGGCAAAACGGCTGTTTATATCCACCTCATCCAGCAGGTGCTGGGTTCCGGTTCGCAGGTGCTGTACCTGCTGCCCGAAATCGCCCTGACGACCCAGATTGTGGGCCGGTTGCGCAAGGTTTTCGGCGACCAGATGGGCATTTACCACTCCAAGTTTTCGGACAACGAGCGGGTGGAAGTGTGGCGCGGCGTGCTGGAAGGGCGTTTCAACTTTGTCATCGGGGTGCGGTCGGCCATTTTCCTGCCGTTCGACAACCTCGGCCTCATCGTGGTGGACGAGGAACACGAAAGTTCGTACAAGCAATACGACCCCGCTCCCCGCTACAATGCCCGTGACCTGGCCTTGGTGGTGGGCAAACTGCAACAAGCCAAAGTGCTGCTCGGCTCGGCCACGCCCGCATTTGAATCGTTCTACAATGCACAGGCGGGCCGCTACGGCTACGTGAAGCTGACGCAGCGTTTCCGCGAGGCGCAATTGCCGCAGATTTCGCTGGTGAATATCCGCACCGAACGCCGCCAGAAAAAGCTGAAGCACCATTTTTCGGAAAAATTGCTCGAATCGCTGCAAGAAAACATAGACAGGGGCGAACAAAGCATCTTGTTCCAAAACCGGCGTGGCTACGCCCCGTACGTGATGTGCGAAGATTGCGGCTGGATACCGCACTGCCACCAGTGTAACGTGAGCCTGACCTACCACCAGCACAGCCAAGAGATGCGCTGCCACTATTGCGGCTTCAACCAACCGATGGCCAGCCAATGCCCGGTGTGCGGCTCCGCGCGGCTGAAAACAATGGGCTACGGCACCGAGAAAATCGAGGACGAACTGAAACTGCTGCTGCCGCAGGCCCGCACGGCCCGCATGGACTTGGACACGACGCGACAGAAAAACGCCATCCAGAATATTGTGCAGGCGTTTGAGGCGGGCCAGACGGACATCCTCATCGGCACGCAGATGTTGAGCAAAGGGTTGGATTTCGACAAGGTGAGCTTCGTGGGCATTTTCGATGCCGACCACATCATCCACTTCCCCGATTTCCGTGCCCACGAGCGGGCCTTCCAGTTGCTCACGCAGGTGGCGGGCCGGGCCGGCCGTCGCGACACGCCGGGCCGGGTGCTGGTGCAAACGGGCAACCCGGAATTGTTTGTGATTGAGAAAATCCTGCAGAACGACTACGAGGGGCTGTACGCGAAAGAACTGCCCGAACGCCAGAAGTTCGACTACCCGCCGTTCACGCGGCTCATCCGCCTCACGGTGAAGCACACCGACGAACTGACTGCCGAGGAAGCCGCCCAGACGCTGGCCAATGCCCTGCGCGAGAAATTAGGCAGCCGCGTCCTCGGCCCGGAGCCGCCGCTGGTGAACCGCATCCGCAACCAGTACCTGAAGGACATTTTGATCAAAATCGAGAAGGAGAACGTAAACCTGCGGGCGGTGAAAGAGCAAATCCGTGAGGAAATCCAGAAGCTGCTCACCACCAAGCTCTACCGCCAAGCTTTCGTCGTTGCCGACGTGGATCCGATGTAAATTGTGAATTCAGAATTATGAATTCAGAAAAGGCGTTTTGGGCAAAAATTGCCCAAAACGCAAAAGTCCCGTGGGGGCGGCCTGTCTGTAGGGGTACAGAGGATACAAAGCAAAAAGCTCCGTAGGAGCGGCCCGGTTGACGCAGCGAAATTCGGGCCGCTCCTACGGAGCTTTTTACGTCCGTTCGGGTTTTTCTACAGACAGGCCGCCCCTATGGGGCTGTAAGAACAATCAAGGTTCTGACGATTGCGTTTTAGGCAAAAATTGGCAAATCCCATAATCAGCGAACGTTAAACGAATAGAACACAGCCTATACATTCGCCGCCAAATCCTGAATTCTAAATTCTGAATTCGGAATTAAATCCGGTTTTTTGCCCAGTTCACGCATCATGCGGACGTGCGAAGCCAAGGCGGCGGTCATGGTCGGGAATTCGTGGTACGGCAGGCCGTGTTCCTGGCAGGTGGCTTTTACAATGCGGCTGATGGCCGGATAATGCACGTGGCTGATGCGCGGAAACAAGTGGTGCTCCACTTGGTAGTTCAGCCCGCCCACGAACCACGACAGGATGCGGTTGCCACGGGCAAAATTTGCCGTGGTCTTGATTTGATGGACGGCCCATTCGTTTTCAAGCGTCACCGGCTCGGTGCCGGCGAACTCGAACTCGGTATGCTCCACCACGTGGGCCAGTTGGAACACCACCGCCAGCGTGAGGCCCATGGCGATGTGCATGAACGTGAAGCCCACCGCCCAAGCCCCCCAGCCCACAAACCACACGGGCAGCGCAATGTAGAACACCACGTACAGCACCTTGCTCGCCCAGAACATCAGGTGTTCCTTCCGATCCATTTTCTGCAAAGGCGTGTTGTGGACAGCTTGCTTGAAATACTTGTTGAAGTCCATCAGGAACACCCACGCAAACGAACTGATGGCATAGACCAAAAACACGTACCAATGCTGGTAGCGGTGGGCGGGCACCCATTTCTGACTGCTGCACTGCCGCATGAGCGGACTTTTGGCGATGTCGTCGTCCACGCCGTCCACGTTGGTGTAGGTGTGGTGGACGATGTTATGCTTGAATTTCCAGATGAACGCGTTGCCGCCCAAAGCGTTGAGACTCAGCCCGAGCAAATCGTTGACCCAGCGGCGCGACGAATAGCTGCCGTGGCAGGCATCGTGCATGACGTTGAAGCCGATGCTGGCCAGCACAAAGCCGAGCAAGCTGCTCAGGAACACGCCGGGCCAAAACGAAAACGGAACGGTGAGCAACGCTACGTACAAAACCAAAGCCGACGGCACCAGCACCAGCGTCTTGGCATACAGCCGCCAGTCGCCGTTTTTGCTCAGGTTGTTCTCGTCAAAATACTGGTCAACAGAAGTCTGGAGGGTACGAAAGAAAGTGCTGTTTTTGCGACTGAAGGTTACTTTGGGCATGAAAAGGAGGCTAAACTACGTGGAAACAAGAGCGGATTCGGATTGTTTTGGCTGGGTGGTTGGTTTGGCAAGGTAAGGCGAATTTTGTCGGAAAGCAAATAGAGACGGCGTTGGTGGTGCCATCACTTAACGCCCAGTCTGGCAGTGTAGTATAAAATCTCGCTTTTTAATTGTCGAACAACATCCGCATTTGGTTCTTTATGATTGTACTTGCATAGGTGACATTATGCTTTCGCGTTTTGGGCAAAAATTGATAAATCCCGCAATAGGCGGGAACGCCCAAAACGGATTGCTGAGGCGGCCGTGGTTTCAGGCGAAAAATGCCCAAAACGCCCGTTAACGGAAGGCATCGGCAATCATTTTCGTTTACGATGCGCATCCAGCCACTGAATCGCTTGCCGGATATGCGCATCTTGGTTCAGGTTCTCGAAATTATAACCTTCGGCAAGCACAATGTCAGGTACCAATGCGGTCTTGTACAGGTTTCCGAAACGGTCGGCAACGTAGCCGTTGCTGATGTTGAGAACGGTGTTTTCCGACAAATCCATCCAATCGTTTGAAGTCACCAAACCGCCCGTCGTGTCGCCGATGACGACCGTGTTTTTGCGGCCGCGAAACGCCATCACCACCATCTCGCCCGAACTAACCGTAACCGGACTGGTCAGCAAAACCACGGGTGCCGACAAATCTTTTTTCAGGCAACTGCGGCCGTTGGTCGTTTCCGGCTTTCCGTTTTGGTAAGCGTCGCCGTTCTGCAAACTCCATTGGCTGATCAATTCGTTGTCGGCACCACGCACGGTACCGAACACGCCGTCGGGCAGCAGGAATTCCAACACGGCCATCATCGGAAACAGGTTGCCGCCCCCGTTGGCCCGCACGTCCACAATCCAGCCTTTCACATCCGGTTTGAAAACCCGGCAAATGCTGTCGCGAAACGCTTGCACAAACTGACGGATGTCCGAATCATCGCCGCCCACACTGGGAATGGCGATATAGCCGTAATCACCGAACCGTTTGATGCGAACCGAGTTGTACCGTTCCTGTTTTCGCAAATAGCGGCAAACGTCTTCTCTACCGACAGGTGTCGGTGAGGAGTTCTGATACCTTTTCCCTCGGTGTCTCACACTGCTGTGGTGGTCGCTGAGTTGTCCGAAAAGCCACCGGAAACCTTGAAAGGGATTCTTGGCTGTGTCTGTGTAGCTTTTGAACTGTCTGTACAATTTGTCCCAATCCGCCGTTTTGCGATAGATGCTGTGCTGCCGGACAAGTGCAAAAACCGTGTCTATGCTCACGTCTTCGGGTGTTTGTGCTTGGCTGTACGCATCAACACCAAGCCATACAAACAGACAAAATGTTTTTTCCTGTTGGCGCGACCTGGTCCAGTTTCAACAGCATGTTGCGCTTGGTACTTTGTTATTCTACCAATGCATGAGCAGAAGTCACATGAGTTACAGCCGGGCCGGATTAGACGTAGTTTAGGGTCCCGTGCATTATACATATTTGGCTTTTGATAAAACTTGGAAGCTGAGAATTGCGTGGATTAGTGACGTCAGCGCTGTTCTTATCGTTCTTTTTGCCATTCCCTTACAGATGACTCGTGATCATATTGAAGGAGGCGATGATAATCAGTTTGGTGTGACATTTGTCTTGTCAAGTCCATTAGTCAAACGCTTTCGGAAAACTAACTTGTTTCAAAAGATTGTTGAATGGGCAAAAGAACTAATGAGATGACGTTAACACACAATCGTTCGCTGTCGCGACAAAAATCTACAAGTATAGCTACAATCGCGAATAAGACCCAGTCCTTCAGAGTAAGTGACGTCAACAGGCTGGACCCAGCAGAGACAGGACGATGGTTTAAAAGCCAGTACATGCCAGGACCCATCGAGAGCGTGAACAGTCGTTGCTGGGCATTTCAAGGGACTGAGAGTGT
>JALOMD010000172.1 GCA_025455595.1 Cytophagales bacterium
GGGCGATAGGCGTTTTGGGCAAATTTTGCCTAAAACGCTGTTTGTCAAAGGCGTTCTTCGTAGCATTTTGCTACGAAGTAATATGCTTGGTAGTCTGCGACTACCGGCGCGTAGCGCAACCGCCTTTGCTTACAACGCCTCTTTCGTGCTTCGCACGAGGTAGTCAGAGACTACCGGATTATTCCTGCAAAGTCGCAGACTTCGCAGAACAGTACGGCGTTTTAGGCAATTTTCGCCCAAAACGGCTTTCACTGTTGCCACTGCCAACTGCCACCGCCCACTCTTTTCTGACCTCTGACCTCTTAACTCTGCCCTTATCGAAATCCTTCGTCTTCGAGGCCGCTGACGGTAGGGGGCTTGTAGGCGGTTGAGTCCACAGCCGGGGTGATTTGGTAGTCGTCGCAGTTGAGGGAGACCGAGATGGCGGCGGGTTTCTTGAAGTTACCGGGCTGGAAGTTGATGGCCGGGTCGTTGGCCACCCGTTCGATGAACGTGGCCCAGATGGGCATTGCCATCTTGGCCCCTTCGCCGTTGCGGTCGCGGAAGTGGATGCTGCGGTCGTCGCCGCCCACCCACACGCCAGCCGCCAAGTTGGGCATGATGCCCATGAACCAGCCGTCGGAGTAGTTTTGCGTGGTGCCGGTCTTGGCCCCGATGTACGGTAGCAACGGTGCAACCTTGTACCGCCGCAAGCCCATGGCCGTGCCGCCGCGTTCCTGCACCGCGCCTTGCAGCATGTACGTCATCAGGTAGGCGGTTTCCTCGTTCAGCACTTCCCGGTCGCGATAGACGGGTTCCCATATCAGGTTGCCGTTTTTGTCTTCGATGCGCGTGATGTAACGCGGCTCGTTCCACACGCCGCCGTTGGCGAAGGTGGAATACACGCCCAGCAAATCGTAAATAGAAACGTCTTGCGTGCCGAGGGCAATGGACGGCACGGCCTCCAGCGGACTGCTGATTCCGAGCCGCTCGGCGTAGTCAACCACTTTGCCGGGCGTGAGCGTCTTGACCAAAAAAGCCGAAACCGTGTTGATGGAACGACCCATGGCCTGCCGAAGCGTGAACTGCCGACCCGAAGGCGGCCCGTCGGCGTTTTTGGGAGTCCACGGCTTGCCACCCACGTCTTTTGCAAACGTGACCGGCGCGTCCACCACGGTGAAGCATGGCGAAAAACCGTTGTCAATGGCCGTGGCATACACAATTGGCTTGAACGACGAACCCGGCTGGCGGCGGCCGTCTTTTACGTGGTCGTACTGGAAGTATTTGAAGTCAATACCGCCTACCCACGCTTTCACGTCGCCGGTGGTCGGTTCCATTGCCATCAGGCCCGAGTGCAGGAAACGCTTGTAGTACCGAATCGAATCCAGCGGACTCATCGTGGTGTCGCGTTCGCCTTTCCAAGAAAACACCCGCATCGGCACTTTCTTATTCATCTCTTTCCAAATTTCATCTTCCTCAATGCCAGCCTCTTGCAATTCGCGGAAGTGGGGCGTGCGGCGGGCAGCCCGGTCTATGAAACCCTTGATTTCGTGGCCGTTTTCGTCAATCCAAGGGTTGCGGTTTTTCCAATGGGCAAAAAACTTGGCTTGCAGTTGCTTCATCCAGTCGGTCATGGCCGCCTCGGCGTGGGCTTGCATCCGCGAGTCAATGGTGGTGTAGATGCGCAGGCCGTCGCGGTAGAGGTCGTGGCCGTTTTCGCGGCACCAGCGCGGCACCAGCGTTGCAACTGCTTTTGCAGCACCGAGCGGAAATACGTCGCCATGCCTGAGTTGTGGTTTTCGACCGAGTAGTTGCGAATCAACTCGCCGATGGGTTGCTTCTTCAGTTTGTCGAAGTTGGTTTCGGTCAGGTAGCCGTACTTCACCATCTGGGCCAAAACCGTGTTGCGCCGCTGCTGCGACCGTTCGGGATTGCGTTTCGGGTTGTAGGCCGTGGTTGACTTGAGCAAGCCCACCAGCACCGCCGATTCGGAAACGGTCAGTTCGGCGGGCTTTTTGCCGAAAAACGTGTTGGCCGCCGACGCAATGCCGTAGGCGTTGCTGCCGAAATCAACCGTATTCAGGTACATGGTGATTATTTCGCGTTTGGTGTAGCTGCGTTCCAGCTTGATGGCCGTCATCCATTCCTTGGTCTTGATGACGAACATTTTCAAATACGGAACCGAGTAAAGCGAGCCTTCGCTGGCCTCGCCGCGTGTCTTGTAGAGGTTTTTGGCCAATTGTTGCGAAATGGTGCTGGAACCGCGCGGATCGAAGGTGAGGATGGCACCCAGAATGGCGAACGTGCCCTTGAAATCCACGCCCGAATGCTTCTCGAAACGCACGTCTTCGGTGGCAACCAAGGCGTTGATGAGGTTTGGCGAAATGTCCTCATACTCCACCGGCGACCGGTTGGCGATGAAATATTTGCCGAGCAACGCGCCGTCGGCTGTGTAAATCTCGGAGGCGAGTTCGTTTTTCGGGTTTTCGAGGCTTCGCAAGTCGGGCGTGGGGCCGAACAACCCGAACAAGTCAACCGAAACGGCGAACACGTAGAAGAGGAGGAACAGCCAAAACGCCGCAAACGCCATCCAGACAATCCGAATCAAGCGGCGAAATTTTCCACGTTCAAACAGAATCATGGCAGGAGTTAAAGTGAAGGATTAAAAATGTACGTGGTGCTGCTTTGGGTGTAAGCAGCTTACCGATTCAAAGATACGGAAATAACTCGCGTCGGTTGCATTGGAATGCGGAGTGCGGATTTTGGAATTCGGAATGGGTGTGGGGCAGATGCTTTGTCGTTTTGGGCAAAAATCGCCCAAAACACAGTTGTCAGAATCCGGATCAGCCGAATTCAGGAGCGTCTTGTCAATTCCGTTGTAGCTCCGAATAGTATTCGGAGACCACGCGGCAGCGTGGTTTTCCGCAGAAAACCGTCCTTGGGACAGTCTCCGAATGCCATTCGGAATTACAAAACCGGCTTTTTCTTGGCAGGCGAAAGTCATAGTTCTCACAAAGGCGGTTTGCGAGCCTTTGGTCTTTGACAAGCCTTTGATTCCCTGTCTGCCGACAGGCAGGCGGTCAGACGCGCAGCGTACAGACCTGCGTGTATAGGCCGTTTTAAGCATTTTTTGCCCAAAACGCTCTTGGCTCCATGCCCTCTGCCCCATGCTCCCGGCCCGTTGCCTATTTATTGCTGCTGAGGTTGGTGGTTTTGCGCAAGAGGTTTTGCACGTATGACAGCAGCGGGCTTTGCGGGTAGGCGGCGACAAACTCCTCCAAGGCGCGGCGGTAGGCTTCGGCACCTTGCGTCTTGCCGATGATTTTGATTTGCAGCACTTTCAGCCGCTGCTCGGTGAACGTGCCTGCGTATTGCTGCAAGCCGCTCTGGATGAGTTGGTCGGCCTCGGCGAAATTTTGTGCCTCGTAAAGTTGGTAAGCTTCCTGAAACGCCCGGTCGGCTTGGATGTCGGCCAGGTTTTCGTCGCGGGTGTAGTTGGGGTTTTGGGCCAGTTTGGCGTACATGGTGTTGCCGTACTGCGAAACCAGCCGGTTTTTCACGGCTTCCTGCCGTTCGTCGCCCGCCTCTTGGTGAATCAGGAACAGGGCGTACAGCACCTCGGCGGCGTGTTCGGTTTCGGGGAAACGCTCCAACAGCGTATCGTAGTTCTTGACGGCGTTGGGTTTTTCGAGCAATTCTTTGTCGAGGATTTTGCCGAGCTCATAATAAGCTTCTTCCAACTTCTCGTCCGATTTCTTCATCGCGTCTTCGCCCAAAGGCAGCGTGGCGAGCATGGCCTTCTTCTGGTCTTCGCGCGAGGGTTTTTCGGGTTGCCTCGCCACCACGGGCCTGGGCGTGGCGGGAGCGTTGCCGGGCTGCGGCTCGTCGAAGCTGGCTCCGCGCTGCGAACGCCGCCAGTTGTCGGCCAGCGGACGGTCGCCCCACTTGCGGGAAAACGACGTGCGGCCCTGCGCCATGGCCGTTTGGTTGCCGAAATACCAGTTGGCATCGTCGTTGTTGCGGCGGCTGTTGTTGTTTTGTTCCGGGTTCAGGTTGTTGAAAATGGCCCCCACTTCCTCGGCCATTTGTTCGGTTTTGCGGCGTTCGGCCTCGCGTTCCGCTTTTTCTTTTTTGTTCAAAACCTCGTCAAACACTTTGTCGCGGGCGGCGGCATCCATTTTGGCGAGGCGTTGCAGGCTGTCTTCGGTCTGGATTACGGTGTAGTGCCGTACAAAGTCGCTTAGCACTTTCTGCCGCTTCACCACCGTGGCGTAGTTCGGCGTGGTGCGCGAGAGGCCCGCGTTCAACGTACTGTCGTAATAATTCTTGGCCGAGGCGTAGTCCTGCTTTTTGTCGTAGTACATTTCGGCCAAGCGCAGGAATGCCAGTGCTTTTTGGCGGCTGTCGTTGTCCGGGGCGGCGGCGGCTTTGCGGAAAGTCTCGGCGGCTTTCTCGTAGCGTTCCTTGCGCAACTCGTACATGCCCATGGCATACAGGATGCGCCCTTGGTATTCCTTGTTTTTCTCGTCGTTCAGCGTTTTGTTGAACTTCTTCAGTAGCTTCTTCTCGTCGCCGCTGTAAAGCTGGATCATTTGCAGCCGGGCTTGCAGGGCCAGTTCGTAAGAGGCGTTGCTTTTCAACACCTTCTCAAAGTTGCCGTAGGCTTCCTTGACCCGGTTGTTGCGTTGGTACAACTGCCCGACGATGTAGTAGAGCCGTGCCCGCCGCTCGCTGGGGCGCATCCGCTTCACGGTTTGCTTCAGGATGGCAAGCGTTTGGTCATATTCTTGGCGGGCTTGGTGGTAGCGGGCACGGGCTTCGTAAAACGCCACCAAGTCGTGTTTCGACAGTTTTTCGCGCCGCAACCGACTGATGACCGCCGCCGCGTAGTCTTGGTTGTTGAGTTCGGTAAAGCAGCGCAGCAGGCCGATCATGGCGTGGTGGCGCAGCTTGTCGTCCTGGCTTTCGCTGTTCACGTATTTGTACGTCTCGACGGCGTTGCCAAAGTCGGCTTGCAGGAAACGGGCACGGGCCAGTTCCAAGTAACAGTCGTCGAGCCAGTGGCTGTTTTTGTGGTGCTGGATGGGCAGCGAAGCCTTCTGTACGGCGTACTCGGTCTGAGCCTTGACGGCCCCGGCCCGCGTGGTATCGTGCGAAATGAGCACTTCCAGCATTTCGTTGTAGTCGTCCTTGCGGCTGTTGAACAGCACTTTTTCGGCTTCGTTGAGGCGTTGCTTGGCTAAAAAGTGCGCGTTGTAGTGCGCGTTCATGTCATGGTAGGCCGTGCTGACAAGTCCTTTGTTGTACTGAGAGCAAGCCGACAGAGCCAACATGCACACAAATAGCCACCCACGGCCGCCGACACGCCAAAAGGCGGCAGGCTGGCCGGAAGCTCCGAAACCGCCAGAATAAACGAACAAATTCAATGTTTTCGAGATTTTTTACAATTTAAACTTATCCTCCGGTTTTCGCGCAACCTACAGTCGTCTTTTTCGTTTTGATGCCGGGCCAGGCGTTGTCCGGACGCGGACGAATGTTACCGGCCAATGCAGTTTTTAGAGATTCAAAAAACCGACGTAACGTCGCCATTTCCAACTGATTAGCCTGTTAAAACTTACATAAACAGCAAACAACAACTCATGCGCAAGGCCTGTCGTTCGTCGGTTTTTGACAATTTATGGTTGGCTTTTAAGATGCAATAGAGTTACTTTAGGCTGCAAAACAATTGGACGAAAGCGAAATTTCGACAAAACCGCCCAAAACGGCATGACCGCCGGGCGTTCCTTGCGGAATTTGGTTTTGCCAGAACCGTGATTGGCGTTTCCGAATTTTGGATTTCGTCTGCCAACGCCACCGATTGTCGTTCGGTACCAAGCCAACGGCCAAAAGCCACGTGCCATGAAAACGGAAAACACCCTTTGGACGCGCCTGACGGAGCGGTACTTGCTGGTGATTCGCAACGAGGACAATTTTGCCGAAAAGACCTCGTTCAGTTTCACCTACGCCAAAATGCTCGTGATAACAACGGCGGTGCTGGCGGTTTTATTTTTGTTGAGTTTGTTTGTGTCCAATTTCGTGTTGTCGCGTTGGCTCAATCCGCCCAGCAAAGAGGCGCAAATGAAACGTCGGCTCATCGAAATGTCGGTCGCGGTTGACTCGCTGCAAGAAGCATTGGTGGCCCGCGACGAGTATCTGGTGCGCATCCAGAAAACCATCGAAGGCGACAACAAATTCCTGCGGTCGGGCAGCCAAGACACCGCCGCCCGCCAGCCGGAGAAAGAACCGGTGAAACCCGCCGACCTGCGGACGGTGAACCCCGTGGATGCGGAGTTTCGCAGCGAGTTCGAGTCGGAAAGCAAAGCCCAAGCCGCCGCCGAGACGGGCAAGGTGCCGACCGATTTGTTACTTTACGCCCCGCTGCGAGGCGGCCTCATTTCCGACAAGTTCAATCCGAAAAACAGCCACTGGGGTGTTGACTTGGTGGCCCGCAAGGGCGAGCCGGTGTTGTCGGCGGCCAACGGAACGGTGATTCTGGCCTCGTGGACGCAAGACGGCGGCAACGTGATTGCCGTGCAACACCCCAACCAGTTGGTTTCGGTGTACAAACACAACGCGTCGCTGCTCAAGAAAACCGGTGATTTCGTGAAAGCAGGCGAGGCCATTGCCACACTCGGCAACAGCGGCGAACTCACCAGCGGCCCGCACTTGCATTTCGAGATGTGGTACAAAGGCAGCCCGGTGAACCCGGAGGATTTCATTGCGTTCTGAAACGTTTTTCGTTTGCCGTAAGCCGTTTTAAGCAAAAATTGCCCAAAACGCTTTTGTACGCAGGTCTTCCCGCAAGGCGAGATGACAGCCTGCCTGTCGGCAGACAGGGAATCACAGGGTCAGACAAGACAAAAGGCTCGCGTCCCGACAGGTCGGGACGCATCGGACAAACCGAATTTTAAACAACCCCTGAAACGTTTGGCGTAAGCCGTTTCAGGCAAAAATTGCCCAAAACGCCCACTGGCCACTAACGACTGACCACTGACCATTTTTTCCCTTAACAAAAGTCCAACGGTAAACGTTAAACGCCAAACGAAAAGCCGATACCTCTAACCCCTAACCTATTTTGATTTATGTTTAACCGCAACCGCGAAGCCCAAGAGGCGATGGAACTGAGCAACACCAGCACCCAAATCATGAAGGGTACTACGATTGAGGGTAACGTTGACACCTACGGCAACCTGCGCATTGAGGGCAAAGTGGTCGGGAACATCAAGTGCAAGACCAAGATAGCCTTGGGCGAGTCGTCGTACATCGAGGGCAACATCGTGGCCCAGAACGCCGAGATTGCCGGCGAAGTCAAAGGCACGGTGGAGGTTTCGGACATCCTCTCGCTGAAGGCGACGGCCAACATCAGCGGCGACATTGTGACCGGCAAGCTGATTGTGGAAGCCGGAGCCGTTTGGAACGGAACCATTAAAATGGGAACTTCCGCCGCGCCTAACACCAACAATCGTATCGGCGAGACTTTGAACGAAAAACTCAATGAGCAGAAAGAACCCCTCAAATGACTACGTCAAGTATTCGGGGTTGGCGTTCCAGATGCTGGCGGCCATCGGGCTGGGCGTTTGGGGCGGCATGAAACTCGACGCTTGGACGGGCTGGAAGTTCCCGGTTTTCATGATTACGTTGCCGGTGCTGGGGCTGGTCAGCACGCTGGTGCTGCTCATCCGCAGTTTGCCTAAAAATTAAGTCGTCAGTCGTTAGTGGTCAGTCGTCAGTGGAAATGTAAATAACTGAGAACTCATCACTGGACAAAAGAGAAAAGAAGAAAGAGAAAAGAGGGTTTGCCCGGCTTGAATCACTCTTTCTTCTTTTGTCCAGTAGTATGAACTGAGAATTAATAGAGTTGCTATAGGCTGAGAATGAAAAAGTTACACGATTTTTACAGAATAAATTCCTGCAACAACAGGCGTTTTGGGCAAAAATCACCCAAAACGCTTTCAACCCCCGCCAACTGCCACTGCCAC
>JALOMD010000173.1 GCA_025455595.1 Cytophagales bacterium
GCCCGCACGCAACTGATTGCGTGGCTGCAACGCACCGAAACCGAAAACGCCGACCGTTATAATTCACATTTGTACAGCGAGTCGGCGGAAGCGGCGGTTCATGTGCCGGAAGTAAAGCCGGTGTATTCCGAAACCAGTCCGCTCATGGATGGCTGGCAAATCATCCGGGCCTGCTTCGATGCCATGCTCAGCCGCGACCCGCGTGTGTTCGCCATCGGCGAAGACGTGGGCATGATCGGCGACGTGAACCAAGGCTTTTCGGGTCTGCAACGCAAGCACGGCGAACTGCGCGTCACCGACACGGGCATCCGCGAAACCACCATCATCGGGCAGGGCATCGGGGCGGCGTTGCGCGCAGGGCATCGGGGCGGCGTTGCGCGGCCTGCGGCCCATCACCGAAATCCAGTACGTGGACTACATCGCATTCGCCATCCAGACCCTCTCCGACGACTTGGCCTCGCTGCACTACCGCACCAAGGGCGGGCAAAAGGCTCCGGTCATCATCCGCACGCGGGGCCACCGGCTGGAGGGCGTGTTTCACTCCGGCTCGCCGATGGGCCTGATTCTGAGCAGCTTGCGCGGCGTAAACGTGATTGTGCCGCGCAACTTCACGCAGGCGGCGGGCTTTTACAACACGATTCTGAAATCGGACGAGCCGGCCTTGGTGGTGGAGCCGCTGAACGCTTACCGTCTCAAGGAGCGGATGCCCGAAAACATTGACCAGGTTTGCGTGCCGCTGGGCGTGCCGGAAGTGCTGCGCCGGGGCACCGACCTCACGATTGTGACCTACGGGGCCATGTGCCGCATTGTGCTGGAAGCCGCCCGCCAACTGCACGACAACATGGGCATTGACGTGGAAGTGATTGACGTGCAGACGCTGCTGCCCTTCGACCGGCACGGTGTCATCGGCCAGTCGGTGCAGAAAACGAACCGCGTGATTTTCGCCGACGAAGACGTGCCCGGCGGTGCGTCGGCGTTCATGATGGATCAGGTGCTGACGGGCCAGAACGCCTACCGTTGGCTCGACGCGGCCCCCCGCACGCTGGCCGCCCAGCCGCACCGCCCGGCCTACACCACCGATGGCGACTATTTCTCCAAACCCAACGCCGAAACCGTGTTCGACCTCGCCTACGAAATCATGCACGAAGCCGACCCGCAGCGTTTCCCGGCGTTGTACCGGTGAAATGCGCATCTACTAAAAGGTCATGAGTCTTGCGTCTTTAGTCTTGGGTAAATAATTGGTTATCAACGACTTGCTTATACTCGGACACGCAATATTAAAGCAACTCTATTGATTCTGATTGATTCTGTTTCAGTGTAAGTCCATGCACCGCTTTGTCCAAAGAAATTCGCAGAAAATTGCCTAAAACGGCTTGTTTCCTACCACAGCGGTCTGTATGCCACGAACCACGGTGATCTTCGCCGCAAGAAATCAGGAAATTCGATTTTGCACACCATTTCTGAGTAGCCTTCTCATCAAAAAGCGTTTTGAGCATTTTTTGCCCAAAACGCCCTGCCTATTCCCAAAAAATTTCCGCACCGAATTACATGACGAACGAACTACACCTAAGCGAGTCCGCAAAGACAACCTTGGGGACGGGCATTGTGCTGTTGCTGTACGGTTACCTGTGCCGCCCGTTGGACATCCGTTTTTTCTGGGAAAGCAAGCAGGTGGGCTGGCTGTTGACTTGCATCGGCATCACCCTGGCCGTCAGGAGTTGGCTGCGCAGCCGTGGCACCGACGGGCAAGCCAATCCCCTCGTACAAATCAGCAACGTGATTTTCGCATTCATGGCGGGCGTTCAACTGCTGGCAATGGTAACCATCTTGGTGCCGTCTTTCGATGCTTTGTCGGCGGCGAAGCTGCTTTTGGCGAAAGACCCGAAACTGAACCGGGAGGTTGGCGCAATCAGCGGGTTCGGGTGGGTTCCGACGAGCAGTAGCAGTGGCTTCGTCATCAACGAGGAAGGCGAGTATCGCAGCACCACGCTGCACCTGACCGTCAAAGGCGAAAGGGGCTTCAAGGACTTGACCATCCACATGGCACAGTCGCCCGCCGCTCCCGACTGGGAACTGAAAGGTTGGGAACCGGATTGAGTTTTGTAGGACGACTTGCGCAAAACCTTGGGCAAAGCTTGATTGAACAGCATTCGGGGCGACAAAGCGTTGAAAAATCGCGTTTTGACTGAACAAAAAAACGCTTTCCGTATTTATACATGTGCGGCAAGCTGAAAAGAACGATTTTTGTTCCGCAATGCCCGGTAAATTTCTGGCTTCTTAACTCTGACCTTTGACCTAACACAATGCCTTCTTCCCCAAAACCCGTTGATGTGGACTCTATTCACATTGACAAAGACAAGATGGCCGAAAACCCCGGCCTGTTGCCGTTTGCCCACACCGTAGGCAGCGTGGTGATCAAGCCCGAAGACACCGGCAAGATAAAAGGCCGGGCCGTGACGGCCATGCGCCAGCAAACCGAGTTGCAACTGGCCCAGATTTACCGCCAAATGCAACTGCTGGCCGAGCAAGCCAACCGCATCAAGGAACGGGTGGAGATTTCGGAACGCATCTACACGGCGGCGGTGGGTTTCGAGCCGCTGATTGGGCAAACGTACTATCTCTACCAACGCGCCGACGGCAGCGATGTGCTGTCGCTGGTGGGGCCGCACGAATGGGGCCGCAGCAAGCCGTTCAGCAAGTACTTGGCCTGTGTGACCATGCTCGCCGACCACACGTGGGACGTGCAGTATAATCCCGACGAAGCGGAGGAGATTTGAAGTACGGTTTACGAAGTACGAGTTTCAGGTTGAAAGTTACAGGTTCAAGGTTGCAGGTTGGCGTTCCCACTGTTGTAGAGTTTCCCTGCCTACCCGGCGTTTTAGGCGGTTTTGCCCAAAACGGCTACCAAACCTTCATAGGGTTCAAAACCCTATGAAGGTTGAGACAGCAGCGTTTTGGGCGATTTTTGCCCCAAACGCCTTGTTCGCTATGCTCTTGGCACTATGCACTATGCTCATTTCTCCGGCAGCAGCACCGTAAACACCGCTCCTTCGCCCAGTTGGCTGTCTGCATAAATGGCGCCGCCGTGGTTCTCGGCGATTTTCCGGCAAATCGCCAAGCCTACGCCAGAACCCGGATACTCGTGCACCGAGTGCAGCCGCTGAAACACGGTGAAAATCCGCTCGCGGTACTCTTCCTCAAAGCCGATGCCGTTGTCAGTCACCGTGATGCGCACGTAGGAACGGTGTTGGTCAAGCCGAGACTGCGCGACTTCGTCAGCAGTGGCTGGCCCGGCGGCAATCCGGACAACGGGCGGCACGCCGTGCTTGCCGAACTTGAGGGCATTGGTAAGCAGGTTGGTGAACAATTGGTTCATCTGCGACGGCTCGGCGGGCAAAGTGGGCAGCGGCTCCACGTCTATCGTGGCATTTTGCTCGTGAATCTTGTCCTCCAAGGTTGTCAGTACGTGCCGCACGACTTCGTTCAAATCAGTGGGCACAAAAGGCAACTCCAACCGGCCGATGCGTGAAAAAGCCAGCAGGCTGTCAATTAATTGCTGCATCCGGCGGGCGGCGGCCACCATTCGCTCCAAATACTGTCGGCCGTCGAGCGAGATGTTGTCGGTCAGGTTCTTGTCCAGCAGTTTGGCAAAAAGCTGGATCTTGCGCAGCGGCTCCGACAGGTCGTGGCTGGCCACGTAGGCAAACCGTTCGAGTTCGGCGTTCGAGCGGCTCAGCTCGGCGTTGGTGCGTTCAAGGTTTTTCTGGTGGGTTTTCAGGGCTGTAATGTCGGTGAAGGTGAACAACACGCCGTCGCCTTGCCTGATAAAACTCGAATCGAACCAACCTGAAACACCGTGCGAACGGTACTCGTGCTCTATTCTCACCGATTGCTCGCTTTCCATCGCTTTCGCCAACAGTTCGAACGTGCCGTTTTGCCAGTTGTCGGGAAATATTTCACGCATGGTTTTGCCAACCAGTTCGGTTTCGGCAATGCCCGTCACGGCGGCATTCACCGGATTGGAAAGTTCGTGCACGAAATCCACGATGGTACCGTCCTCGCCGCGCATGGCCCGGTACAGCACAATACCCGTGGGAATGTGGTCGAGGATGCTCTGGAGCAGTTGGCTTTGCCGCTCCTGCGCCAGTTGCATCCGCTTGACGGCCGTGATGTCGGTGTAAGTGAACAGCACGCCGCCGTTTTGCGGCGACAACCGGGCATCGGCCCACACGTCCAGCCCGTCGCGGTCATAATGCAGGATGAACGACTGCGGCTGACCCGTATCCAGCACCGTGGTCAATTGGTCGAAGAAACCGTGCTCGCGGGTGCCGGGGAATATTTCGGTCATGGTTTGGCCGTAAAACTCCTCGGCGGTGCGGCCAATGGTGCGCAGGTGGGCCGGATTGGTAAGCCGGTGGCGGAAATCCACGGCCTGCCCGCTTGCGTCCCGCACCGTTTCGTACAGCACCAACGCAGTATCCATGTGGTCAATCAAGGTTTGCAGGAAATCGGCTTGCTGCTGCTGGGCCAGTTGGGCGTTTTTCAGTTCGGTCACGTCCATGAAGTTGACCAGCAGTTCGTCACTGTGGCGGTTTGCCATAATGTCGAACCACACGTCCAGTCCGTCGCCCACGTACTGGAACTCAAACCGCTCGGAGCCGCCTTTTTCATAGATGTCGCGGTAGCGGGCAAACAGGCCGTTTGTCAGGTAAGTAGCGAACAGTTGGCCGCCGGGAATGCCAATGAGGTGTTCTGGAGTGGTGTTTGCCAAAGCCGCCACCGTTTGGTTGACGTGGGTGAAGACGAACTCGACCAACCGGCCGGTGGCATCGTAAAGGGGCCGGAGCCTGAAAATGCCCGCCTGCGAGTTGTCAATGATGCTTTGGAGCAGGCTGGCCTGCCGCACGCGTTCGTTCTCGGCGTTTTTGCGGGCGGTGATGTCTGTCACACTGCCCACCGAACTGACCAAACGATCCTGCTCATCGCACGTGAACCGACCTTTGACACTGATGCTTTTTGCATTGCCCGCCGCCGTGACGATGGTGGTTTCGTAGCTATAGTCGCGGTCGGCGCACAGGGCGGTGTCACGGACGGATTTCACGTATTCCCGGTCTTCGGCCACGATGCTGTCCATGTACTGTTCGAAAGTCAGCGGCGGCTCGGCGGCTTCCATGTCGAATATCCGGTACAGCCCAAGCGACCAACGCACCGTCCCGGCGATTTCGTCCACGCGCCATGAACCGTAGCCAAAAGTCGTTTCGCTTTCCGAAAGCAGTTTTTCGTTTTCGGAGAGCCGGTTCTGGGCTTCGCGTTCTTCGGTCACGTCGGCGGTGCTGCCGAGCATACACGTCACCTCGCCCTGCTCGTTGAAAACCAAATGCACCCGTTCGGTAACCTGCCGTTCTTGTCCGTCGAGGCGCACCAGCGTCCATTCGGTTTCGTAGTCGCGTTTTTGGGCGATGAATTCGGCTGCACGGGCCTCCAGCATCACGCGTTCGTCGGGCCGGGTATGGCGGCTCATAATCAGTTCCACTGTCATGTGGGGCGGCCGGGTGGCCGGGTCTTCGTAGCCGTACACACGGTAGAGGCCCTGCGTCCACTCCACCTCGCCGGTGGTGAGGTCGTGCAGCCAGTTGCCGAAATTGCGGAGGTGTTCGGCGTTGCGGAGCATGGCTTCCTTGAGCCGCAGCCGCCGTTCAGTAACGCTGTCGGCCAACACCTCCGACCAGCAAAGTATCTGCGCAGGCGTGCCGTCTGGTGTTGTTGCAAACACGCTGGCACGCGTTTGCAACCGCAGCACGGAGCCATCGGGGCTTTTCAGTAGGGTCTCGTAGGTGACTTCAGGAGTGGCCGGGTCGGAGTGACGCGGCAGGGTTGCGGTTATGTGGCGGGGCAACAGTGCTCTGGTGTCGGGTGCGGTGCCAAGCACACGTTCAAAACGCGGATTTGCGTACAGGACAGCGGTGGAAACGGCATCGTGCAAATGCACCAGGCACGGGGCTTGGTCGAGCACTTGCCGGTACAGAACAAAATCGGAGCCGGACGCTGGCTGGACATTGCGGCTGAATGGGTTTGACATCAATGGCTACGGTAACAAAGCTGGTCTCAACATGGCTGTTGCGTAACAGCACGACGTTTGGGAAAGTTTCAGTATTCCACAAAAAAGCGAAATTTTGCTTAAATCGCCAAACGCCCAGTTACCCGTTCTTGCGCAATTTTTGCACGACTTTGCTCAATTGCATTTTCCTGTTCCCCAGCCGGTGTGTCCCCTGCCCTGCCAGCATTTCCAGTTCCGCTTGATTTCCGTCACCAACCAAGCCGGGCCGTTGGTTTGGGCCGTCATCACGATTTTCACCCCGGCCTTCGAGTCGTCTTGCAGCCGTTCGTGAATCAGGGTTGTCTCGTAGCGGTTGTCGTCCAGTCTGCGCGTCTGGACGGAAAGCTCAGGCTTGCCTTCGTTTGCCGGGTAGGCGTAGTACAGTTCTATCAGTTGTTCGGGTGTTTTGATGTCGGTGCGGCTGGCAATCTGCCGATTGAACGCTGTAGTGTCAACACGCTCGAACGACTCCGAACAGGCCGTCAGGGAAAGCAGTGCCGGTATGACGCTGATGAGTTTTTTCATTGGGTTTGTGTAAAAATCAGAATGCGGATTCCGGA
>JALOMD010000174.1 GCA_025455595.1 Cytophagales bacterium
CTTCGACAATCGGCAGTGCGTCCATGTCGGCACGCAGGGCCACGGTCTTGCTGCCGGGGTTGCGGCCCTCGACCAAGGCCACCACGCCGGTTTCGGCCACGCCTTCCTGCGGCGACAGGCCGATGTCGCGAAGCCGGTCGGCGACAAAGTGGGCGGTATTTTTTTCGTGGAACGACAGCTCCGGGTGCATGTGCAGGTGCCGTCGGTTGGCGATGATTTCGTCGGTGTGCTGTGCGGCTAAGGACTTGATTCGGTCGAGCATTATCAATGATTGAATGAGAGAATGATTGAGTGGGTGAATGGTTGTGTTGCTGAATGTTGATTGGGCGTTTTGAGCAAATTTTGCTTAAAACGCTTCTGTCAGAACTGTGATTCTATAGTGATTTGTGTGATTTTTCTATCTAATCCTGTTTTTTCTGTAAATTCTGTAAATCCTGATTCTGACGGAAATCATTCCAGTTTCTGCGGCTGGCCCTCGAAGCCGGTGAGTTTCCATTTCTCGTCATAGACAGACGCATAGACGATTTCGAGTTTCGCCTTTTGGCTGCCGAACCATTCGCCGGCTTTCTGCTGGCTGTGCGGGTCGTCTTGTATGGCAATGAGTTCTATCATTTCTCCGGCCGGAATAACCCGGCCCGGTGTCACATTGGTGTACATGAATCCAAAAGACGTATCCTTTGGCTGGATGAATCTCACATAGAATCCGTGCGGGTCGCCTTCGTATTTTTTTCCGTCGTAAATGAGCCTTATTTCCTTGACAAATGCAGGCCCCAAGCCTTTGTTAACTAAAACCAGCTTGAAACTGCCTTTGCCGGGGTAGCTGATGCCTGTCATCAGATACGGCAGCACCGAGGCGAATTGCTGCTTGCGCGTCAGTTCGGCTTGCTGGCGCATGAGGCTGGCTTCGTAAATGTAGATGGCAAACGTGCCCAAGCTGATGATGAAAGCAGAGATGCCAATCAGACGGTCGGCATTGAATTTGGGAGTGGCCATTGAAATGGTTGTCTGTAAAATATTGTCTGTCGTATTGTTGACCGAACCAGCGTTTTGGGCAATTTTTGCCTAAAACGCTTCTGTACGGACTGTGGTTTTACAGTAGTTTGTGTGATTTTCATGATCATAGAACTTTCGCGTGGCTGCAAGCGAAAATCATAGCTTGATTCATTTGTTTCCCAATCCTGTTTTTTCTGTCAATCCTGAAAATTCTGGTTCTGACGGAAATCACTCCAATTTCTGCGGCGGGCCACTCATGCCGATTATTTTCCATTTTTCGTCGTAAACGGACGCATAGACGATCTCTATTTCCGCTTGTTGTTCGCCATAGAGTTCAAATGCCCTGTCAGCGTTTCGCAAGTTGTTTTGAATCGAAATCAGTTCCACCTGTTGCCCGGCGGGGATGACCCGGCCCGCTCGCACGTTGGAAGATATGAAACGAAACAGCGTGTCTTTGGGGTAAACCTCTGCGTAGTGAAAGTCCGTGTGGTCGCCTTCGTAGGTCTTCCCTTTGTAACGAACCCGGATTTCTTTCACAAACGCCGGGCCGATGCCGTTGTTGACCAAAATCAGCCTGTACTCTTCGTCGTTCACGCGGCTGTTCCACATTTCCAGATACGGCAGCACCGAGGCGTATTGCTGGGTGCGGATGAGGTTGGCTTCGTAGATGTAAACCACAAACGTGCCGATGCTGATGATGAAGGCGGCGATGCCAACCAGTTTGTCGGTGCTGAAGGAGCGGCGGGGAGAAGAACTCATGCGCGAAAGCGGCGGGCGTTTTGGGAAGATTTTCGCAAATTTCCATTTTTATTCGGAAAACACCACCTTTCGGCCTCACAGACTTGCACTTACGACTTACCACTTACCACTCAAGACCCATGACCCAAGACTTAATTTTGTCCGCCATCCACGTGTATCCGATCAAGTCGCTGGGCGGCTTTGCCGTGGACGAGGCGCGGGTGGAAGAACGCGGCCTGCAACACGACCGCCGCTGGATGCTGGTGGATGCAGACAACCGTTTCCTGACCCAACGCACCGACCCGCGCATGGCGTTGCTGCAAGTGAATATCGCGGGCAACCAGCTGATTGTCAGCAAGAAAGGTGGCACGGACAGCGTTGGCATCCCGCTGCAACCCGAATCGAACGAACCGCTGCGCGTCACCGTTTTCGACGACACTTGCGATGCCGTGACCGTGAGCCACGAAGCCGACGATTTTTTCAGCGACTACCTGCGTCTGCGTTGCCGGTTGGTTTACATGCCCGATTCTTCCATCCGACCGGTGGATGCGCGATACGCCGTGGCCGACAACCACACGAGTTTTTCGGACGGCTACCCGTTTCTGCTCATCGGACAGGCCTCGCTGGACGACCTCAACAGCCGCCTCGCCGAGCCGCTGCCCATGAACCGCTTCCGGCCCAACTTAGTGGTGACCACCGCCGAGCCGCACGCCGAGGACACGTGGCGCGAGATTCAAATCGGTGAGACAACCTTTTTCGGCGTGAAGCCCTGCGGCCGCTGCGTAGTGACCACCACCAACCAAGAAACCGCCGAGGTGGGCAAGGAACCGCTCCGCACCTTGGCGACATACCGCAAAAGCGGCAACAAGATTTTGTTCGGGCAAAACTTGGTGTTCGGGCGGGTGGGCGGCCGAGTCCGGGTAGGCGATGCGGTTATTGTTTGACAGGAGCCACGCAGGCCCTTGCCCATACTACTGGAGAAAAGACGAAAGAGCAAAGAAAAAAGAGCGGCCCGGTAAACCCTCTTTTGCCCTGTGATGAAGAAAGGATTACTGCAACAAAAGGCGTTTTGGGCAATTTTTGCCCAAAACGTCAAACGCGTTCACGAGCCAAGCTCCAGCAGCGGCTTCAGCACGGCCCACACGTTCTCGGCCACGATGCGGTGGCCCTCGGCGGTGGGATGGATGCCGTCGGGTTGGTTCAGGGCGGGTATGCCCGCCACGCCTTCGAGGAGGAACGGAATCAAGGTCGCGTTGTTTTTCTGCGCCAGTTCAGGAAACAGGCTCTTGAAGTCGGTTGTATATTTTTTGCCCAGATTCGGCGGCATTTGCATACCGGCCAGCACCAGTTTTACATCCGGATTCTTGGCCCGCACCGTGTCCATGATGGCCTGCAAGTTGCGTCGAGTGGCGGCAAGGTCGAGGCCGCGCAGGCCGTCGTTGGCACCGAGTTCCAGCACAAACACATCCACCGGCTGGCGCAACACCCAACCGATGCGAGCCAAGCCGCCCGCCGACGTTTCGCCGCTCAGCCCGGAGCCGATTACGCGGTACGGAAGATTCAGCGAGTCAATGCGCTGTTGCACAAGGCTTGGGAACGCCTCTGCCGGATCAAGGCCGTAACCGGCGGCAAGGCTATTGCCGAAAATCAGGATGTTTCGTTTCTCGGTTACGGAAGCAGGCGTGGCTGATTGCGAGGTTGCTTCGCCGCTGGCGGTTGTTGTCGCGTTGTCAGTCTTGGAGGTACAGGCGGCCAAGGCAATCAGGGCCGTCAATAAGGCGCAGGTCTTGTTTTTGAGGGAACGTACGGACGTGTGCATGAGCGGATCGAATTTTGTCGTGCGTCGCTGCGTTTTCGGCAACGCAATTTCTTTGTGAAAGAACCCGCAGGTCGAAAAAGTTTCAAAATCTTCAAATTTCCACCGCCTTTGTACGTCAATAGGAAGTAAGAGGTACGAAGTACGAATCTTAGGTCAGAGGTCAGAAGGCAGAGGTCAGACGGGCGTTTTGAGCAAAAATCGCCCAAAACGCCAACCTTCCAACCTTCAACCTTCAACTTTACAACCTGCAACCCGTTTTGTATGTCCATCCTGCGCGTCGAAAACCTCACCAAATCATACCAAAGCGGCGGCCGCACCCTCACGGTATTGGCGGAAGTCAGCTTCACCATACAGCCGGGCGATACGTTTTCCATCGTCGGGCCGTCGGGTAGCGGCAAAACTACGCTGCTCGGCCTCTGTGCCGGCCTCGACCGGGCCACCACGGGCAGCGTTTACCTGAACGACATCCGCTTGGACGACCTGACCGAAGACCAACGGGCGGCCGTGCGCAACGAACACGTCGGGTTCATCTTCCAGAACTTTCAACTGCTGCCCACGCTGACGGCCCTCGAAAACGTGACGGTGCCGCTGGAACTGCGCGGCACCCGCAACGCTCGGCCCATTGCGCAAGAACTGCTCGAACGGGTGGGACTGGGCCAACGCGGCCACCATTATCCCACGCAATTGTCGGGCGGCGAGCAGCAACGGGTATCGCTGGCGCGGGCTTTCGCCAACCGGCCCAAAATCCTGTTCGCCGACGAGCCGACCGGCAACCTCGACGACGAAACCAGCGAAAAAGTGGAAAACCTGCTGTTTGAACTGAACCGCGAAAACGGCACCACGCTGGTGCTGGTGACCCACGACTTGGAACTGGCTGGCAAAACGCAACGCGTCATCCGCATCAAAGGCGGCCACGTCATCGCCGACACGCAGGGTTCGGTCATGAGTCTTGGGTCTTGAGTCTTGGGAGGCGTTTTAGGCAAAAATTGCCCAAAACGCTTGGTAAGATGGTTTTTTATCCAAAACACCTTGTGGACAATACCCATTGAAAACAAAACCCCGACGCTGGCGGCATCGGGGTTTTTACTTTTGAGCCAGTTGTTCCCTCAAGACTCAAGACCCAATACTCAAGACTATTGCCTGCTGCGCACCGAATCTTCGGCCCATACTTCCTCGGTTTTGGGTTTGGGCACCGTTTTGGGAAGCCGGTTTTGTCGCTTGTAGTTGTCGGGATTGGCAAGCGGATTCGGGGTGTGCGTAGGGCGACTGACCGGAACCGCCACCGTTACTTGGTCGCCTACGTCAGTTTGCGGATTTTTGTAGTTGCGCTTTAGATATACCGAACCGTTGCTGGTAGCGGTTACGGGTCTGGCTGGGCGGTTGGCTTGGCGACCTTGCGTAAAGCCGTGCGGATGCTTGTCGCTGCGCGGCGTTTGTGAAAACGCGGTGGCGGCAAAAAGCAAAAATATGATATAAGTGAAAAAAGTCGGTTTCATTTTGGAGCTACTTTAAGGTGACAGGTAAGAAAACATAAAACTCGTTTCCAACGTATTTTGTTTTCAAATATCGCAAAAAGCGGTCCTTACGTGTACGATTTTGAGTATTTTTTTTCATATTTTTTGATGAAACAGCGTAAATAACCTGAATGTGCGGATAAACGCCAATACGGCAAAGCAGCACCTGAGCAACAAGCACCGAATACAAAAAGTACAATTTTTGCTTACCTGTGGCGAGAAGCCGTTTTAGGCAAAAAACGCTTAAAACGCAGGCTTGCGTCGGCGCAAAACTTCTTTTCCGGGAAAACTGGTGTCAAAACGAAAGACGAATGCTGCAAAACAGGCTTCGTACACAAAAATGTAGATTGTTTTCACACGGGTCGGTGATTGATTATGACTGCGGGGTTGCCTCAAAAATTACACGTTTGACCAAGCGAAAACGGTTAGAAAACAAAAGCCTCGCAAACGAAGGCATTTGCGAGGCTTTTGTTTTTCGGCGGATGTGTCACAACTTATCGGCTACGGCGGCACGGAACTGGTTGCCCCGGTCTTCGTAGTTGCGGAACAGGTCGAAGCTGGCGCAGGCGGGGGAGAGCAGCACCACGTCGCCGGGGGAACCGAGTTCGAGGCCCAGCGTAATCACCTCGCGGATGTCCTGCGTTTCGCGGATGACGGGCACTTTGTCTTTGAAAAACGATTGCAACTTGGCGTTGTCTTTGCCCAAACAAATCAGGGCTTTCACTTTCTGCTGCACCAATTCCTCAATCTGCGTATAATCGTTGCCCTTGTCCACGCCGCCCATCACCAGCACAATCGGCTGCTTGAAACTGCCCAACGCGTAGAAAACCGAGTCCACGTTGGTCGCTTTCGAATCGTTTACGAACGTGATGCCGTTGATTTGGCCCACGTTTTCGAGCCGGTGCGGGGCGTTGCGGAAGGTTTTCAGGGCGGCCAGCATTTTGCTTTCGTCGCCGCCTGCAACCTGACAGGCAAGCAAGGCGCACATGGTGTTCAACGCGTTGTGCAGCCCTTTGAGCGGCAAGTCGTCCAAAGCGATTCGAATCTTCGAGGGCGAATCATAACAGAAGTTGGTTTCCAAGAAATCATCTGTCACGTAGGACATATTCGCTTCATTGTGTCCTTCTCCAACATTTCGACTGATGATTGGCAGCGCAAATGGTTTAAGGGCAATTGTTTTCAGTGGACACGTGAAAGTGATATAAATATGGAAAATGAAGTATGCTGTAACTGATGTGTGATGTAATCAACATAGTACTCTGTTGGCATTCATAATGCTATGTGCTGAATCAAATGTAAATGATTTT
>JALOMD010000175.1 GCA_025455595.1 Cytophagales bacterium
AAACGCTAAACGCTAAACGCTAAACGCTAAACGCTAAACGCTAAACGCTAAACGCTAAACGCTAAACGCTAAACGCTAAACGCTAAACGCTAAACGCTACTTGACACTATTTTTCATTTGGTTGTTAATAATCAGTGCGTTAGGACAGTTTGGATAACATTTAGACAAGATGAGACTTCGGGTTTTTACAGGATGGGTTCTGGCGTTGCTGGCGGTGTGTGCCGCTCAGGCACAAGACCCGAACTTCTCGCAGTTCTACGCCGCGCCGCTGTACCTAAACCCCGCCTTGGCCGGTGCCGAGAAAGACCCCACTTTTGCGGCGGTTTACCGCTCGCAGTGGCGCAGCCTCGGTTTTCCGCAGCAAATCGGGCAGTTTTCGGGTGTGTTGCCTTTTGCCAGCCGCAAGCGTGCTTTGTTGCAACCGGGCGGCTTGGGCTTTGCCATCTACAACGATTTGTCGGGCGAGGGGAACCATTTCCGGGCCACGGGCATCCAAGCCGGGGCGGCCTATAATCTTGCCGTTACCAAAGACTACACCCACGTGTTGAGTTTCGGATTGCAAGTAGGGTTGGTGCAGAAAGCCGTTGACTTCACCGATTTGCGGTGGGGTTCGCAATACAATGCCGCCGCGCCGTTTTTCGGCTTCGACTACACGGCTTCGCCCACGTTCACCACCGATGCCCTCCGCGAGCGGATGCTGTATCCGGTGGTGCACAGCGGCGTGGTGTGGCACTTCAATCCGGTGGAGCGGCTGATAGACCGTTCGTTCGGCGGGTTTGTCGGCTTCTCGGTTTCCAACCTGAACCGGCCCGAAGAGTCTTTGGTGCGCGGCGTGTCCAGCCGCCTGCCCATGCTGATGCGTGCGCAAGCGGGCTTCGATGTGGAGATTTCGCCGCTCTTGCGCCTGATGCCCAACTTGTTATGGATGCGCCAAGGCAGCAGCCAGCAGGTAAACGTGGGCACTTACCTGTCATACGAGTTGCAGACCCGGAACGCCGTGGACGGCCGGGTGATGGCAGGCGGTTGGTATCGCCTCGGCGATTCTTTCGTGGCTTCGGCGGCGTTTGCCAGCGGTCGCTACACATTGGGCGTGAGCTACGATGTCAATACTTCGTCGTTGCGTTATGCCTCGCGCGGACGCGGCGCGTGGGAGATGTCGCTCACCTACCGCATGCCGCGCAACAAAACCGCCCGCCGCTTTGCCACACCCTTGATATGAAGTACGAATTACGAAATACGAATTTAGGTCAGAGGTCAGAACGCAGAAGTCAGATTCCAAACCGCTGTTCGGGATTTGTAATCCCGAACCCTACTGTTTCGGATTTGAAATCCGAAAATGCGTTTTGGGCATTTTTTGCTTAAAACGCCACTGACGACTGACCACTGACGACTCGACACTTACTTTTATGCCAAAGTCATACGCATATATCATCCTGTTTCTGTTCGTGATTTTGTGCGGGCAGCCCGGCGTGGCGCAGCGCAACCGCGCACGGGCGGTGAAAGCTTCTTTGCCTGCGCCGCAGATGTCCGAGGCTGGCCTGTCGAGGCAGGACAAACAGACCTTGCGGGCAGGCGACGACTATTTCTTGGCCGAGCAATACGCCGAGGCCCGGAAGTTTTACGCAGCATTGGCCGCCGCCCGTCCCGACGAAATGGGCGTGGCCTACCGGTTGGCCGAGTGCCACCGGAATTTGTTCGACTATGCGGCGGCCGAAGCCCTGTACGGCAAGGTGGCCTACGGCGACAGTGCGGCCTATCCGCTGGCGGTGTTCCACTACGCCTTGATGCAAAAGCGCAACGGCAAATACGCCTACGCCCTCAACACTTTCGATATCTTCACGCGGCAGGCCGATCTGTTGAATGCCAGCCAGTTGCCCGAAAAAGACAAGTGGATTGCCCGTGCCAAACTGGAGCAAGAAGGCTGCCAGTCGGCGTTGATGCGCGACAAGTTCCTGCAACGCGACTTTGCGTTCAGTTCGCTGGCCAAGCCGACCAACTCGCCCGCCCACGACTACGCACCCGCCATATTGGGCAGCGACAGCCTGATTGCCATCACTTCAAGCCGCACCAACGGCAAAAATGCCGTGGACGGACGCTACGGGCAGGGTTTCGGCGATTTTTACGTGTACGAACGCTACAAAGACACCGTTTGGCTGCCCAAAACCACGGCCGAGATTGCCGTTATGACCAACACAGCATGGAACGAAGGTTCCGGTTTCTTGGCCGACGGCGGCAACCGCTTCTATTTCACCAGTTGCAAAGGAGCAGAAGTTGACTGCGCCATTTTAGTGTCCGAACGCAAGAACGGCCGCTGGCAAAAACCCGTGCGCCTCAACAACCACGTGAACCGGCCCGGCAGCGACTCACGCCACCCGGCCCTCACGCCCGGCGGCGATACGCTGTACTTTGCCAGCAACCGGCCGGGCGGCTTGGGCTTGAACGACATCTGGATGAGTGTCAAAACCGGAGGCGACTGGCGGGAACCCTCGAACCTCGGCCCCGGCGTGAATACGGCCGAAAACGACGTTTCGCCTTTCTACTACGCCCGCGAAAAGCAGCTTTTCTTCGCCTCAGACGGACGCATGGGCATGGGCGGACTTGACTTGTATTTCCTGAACATGGCAGCCGGTGCCACCGCTCCTGTGGCGGTCAACCTGGGGCGGCCTTTCAACTCCAGCCGCGACGACGCGTTTCTGGTCTTAGGCCGCGAGAAAGGCTTCTTGGCTTCCAACCGCTTCAGCAACCAAGGCGATTTCGACATCCACACGTTCGACATCAACAGCCGCCAAAGCGACCTGATTGCCCTTGACAAAACCGACGAGCTGCGCCGCCCCGACTTGGCGTATTTGGCTGATTTTCAGTTTGAATACCTCACCGACGAAGACAAACTCCTGCTTGACCGCATCATTGGCAAACGGGAGGCCGACCGGCTCCACGGCACCGACCTGCCACTCGAAGAACGCGAACAGTATTTTTACGAACACCTGTCGTCGGAAGAGAAAAACCGCTTGGCGCGGATGGCCCGCGCCTTGGCCGCCCGCCGAGACTCTGCCGCATTGGTTGCACAGGATCGGCACCACTTTGAGATGGCCGCATCCGAAGGATACAGAAATCAGGTGAAACGCGTGGCCGAAGCCTACCGCAAGGCCATTGCCGATGGGTCGGTTCCGGTGTTGACGGACGATAAATTCCTGTACGACTCGCTGGCCCACGAGGAACGCAACCGTTTCCACCGGCAAGTGGCCGGGGCTTTGAGCAAACGCCTCGGCACCGACGAGTCGCGCTTGGCAGCCGAGACGTATGCCTACGAGCAACTGCCGCCCGAGGACAAGAATCGCCTCGCCCGCATGGCCGCCGAGCGATTTGCCGCCAAGCTGAACCAATACGATGAGCAATTCCGGGAGGCCGACAAGTTCTACTACGAGCACCTGTCGCCCGAGGAAAAAGCCCGCCTCGACCGGCTCATGGCCGCCCGCAAGTCGCAACTTGGTGACAATATGGATTTGTCGTCTCTGAGCAGTGAAGACAAGATGTTTTACGAGCAACTGCCTTCCGAAGCCCGCGAACGGCTGAACCGGATGGCGGCGGCGCGGTACGCATCCACGCTCAATGCCACCGACGAGCGGTTCAGCGAGGCCGACAAGTTTTATTACGAAAACCTGTCTGCGGAAGAAAAGAGCCGCCTTGACCGCTTGGTGACAGCCCGCGTCACGGGCAACCGGCTGGCTTTGGACGGGGCCGGCTTGTCGGAAAGCGACCAGTTCTACTATACACAACTGTCGTCCGAAGAAAAAGACCGCCTCGAACGCATGGCTGCCGCCCGCCGGGCTGCGAAACTCAACGGAACGGACGAGGCGTTCAGCCAAGCCGACAAGTTCTACTACGAAAACCTGTCGCCCGAGGAGAAGAATCGCCTTGACCGCCTGCTGGCCGCCCGCAATGCCGCCAGCCGCCAGCAAGCCGACAACTCGGAACTGGTGACGGAAAGCGGATTCAGCTTCGAGCGGTTGCCGTCTGAAGCCGACCAGCAGAAACGCAGCCCGGCGCAACGCAAGACGAAAATGCTGCCGCTGGCCGATGCGTCCGCACCGGGCACAGGCTGGAACAATGTGCTTTCACAGCTTGATGCGTCCAAAATGGGCGGTTACAAGGAAGTGAAGCTCACGGGCCGGTTGGTGGATGCTCAGTTGGGCAAGCCGGTGGGAGGGGTGTCGTTGCAACTGACCGAAGGGCAGGACGATGTAATCACCACCACGACCACCAATCCCGACGGCACGTTCCAGTACCTGAACCTGCCGGTTGCCAAGCAGTTGCGCATTCGGATAGAAACGGCAACTTCTTCGCTAACCGATCAACAGATGCTGTACGTGCAGAACCTGGCCCTTACAGCTTATCGTGATGCCACCCGTCCGGTGTCGTTCAGTCCGGCGTACTTCGCCTTCGACAGCCACGTGTTGAGCAAGCGGGCCATCCGCACGCTGGACAGCTTGGTGGCTTTCTACAAAAAGCACCCGGACAGCCAGATTGAACTGAACGCGTTTGCCGATGCAGCGGGCACCGAGGAATACAACCTGCGGCTGAGCCGCCAGCGCGGTGCGGCGGTGCAAAAGTATTTGCTGGGCAAAGGCGTGCCGCCCGGCGGCATTGTGATGTACGCCCGTGGCGAAGTGAAATCGGCCAAGCCTGCCCAACGTAACCCAGCGTTTCGCAAGGTCACCGTGTCCATCCAGCGCAGCGATGCCCATCTGAACACCGCCGAAACGTTCGTCGTCCTACCCGACACCGACTTGAAGACGATTGCCCGGAAAACAGGCGTTGCCATCGAGAAACTGCGCCAACTCAACGGCTTCAAAACCGACATCGTGGAAGCCTACCGACCAATCAGGGTGAAATAGGCAGGGCATGGGGCGAGGGGCATGGAGCAGAGGGCAGATGGCGTTTTGGGCAAAAATTGCTTAAAACGCTTTGAGTACGCAGGTTATCCCGCAGGGCGGGAAGACCGCCTGCCTCCGCCACAGCGTCTGCCGGACGGGCAGGAGCGGACAGGTGTCGGCAGACAGGGAACCACAGGCTCGGCCAAGACGAAAGGCTCGCCAGTTGCTTTTTTCAGCACTTCCAGTTCAGGGATTGACAAAAGATTCCAGCATTCGGCCAATCTAAATTCTGGCAACTGCGTTTTGGGCAATTTTTGCCCAAAACGCGTGTCGCTTGTCGTGGCACGGCCATGCCGCTGGCTTGGCAGGCTTGCGGCCGTGCCACGAATCTCACAGGCTTGCAAAAGATTAAAGGCTTGCATTTCAAGCAATCCCGACTTGTCGGGGCACCCGTTTCTCCGCTCTCGGACAATCCCATCGAACCGGTCGCTCCCAAACCAACGTTTGCGCAGCCCTTTCAAACCCTTTTCTTGTAAACATCTGATTATGAGCACCTTTTTGCTCTGGCCTCTGACCTCTGACCTCTCACTTGGTATTATTTTGCCCCAAACGCTATGATTTTTGCCGCCAAACCGGGATTTTAGAACCGTACTCGGCAACGCCGCCGCCGTGCGCCGTTGGCATCACACCTTAACCGTATCCACATGGCCAGAAGCAAGAAAGAGAAAAAGATTTTCGTACTCGACACCTCGGTTATCCTCTACGACCACAACGCCGTCAAGAATTTTCAAGAACACGACGTGGCCATTCCCATCACGGTGCTGGAGGAGTTGGACAATTTCAAGAAAGGCAACGACACCAAGAACTTCGAGGCGCGGGAGTTCATCCGCTTCATTGACAAGATTTCGGGCGAGAACAAACTGCAAGACTGGATACCGCTCGAAGGCACCGCAAAGGGGCAGTTCAAGGTGCAGATGAACAGCCGCAGCACCTTGGATGCCGAGGTGGTTTTCGACGAGAAAAAAGCCGACCACCGCATCCTGAACGCCGCTTTGGCCTTGCAAGAAGAACACCCCGCCAGCAAGGTGATCATGGTGACGAAGGACATCAACCTGCGGCTGAAAGCCAAGGCCCTGAACCTGCCCGCCGAAGACTACGAGACCGGCAAAATCAAGAACGTGGACAGCCTGTACACGGGCAAGACCGTGCTGAACGATATTCCGTCGGAGGTGATTACGCGGCTGCACGAGGAAGGCACCTGCCCGCTGACGGACGTGATCAAGAAGGGCAAGCCGCGCAAGAACCAGTTTTTCATCCTCAAAAGCGAACGCAACTCGGTGCTGGCGTGCTACAACCCGATCGAGGACTGCATTGACAAGGTAGAAAAACGCGAAGTCTATGGCATACGGCCCCGCAACGCCGAGCAAACCTTCGCCATTGATGCCATCCTGAACCGCGACATCAAACTGCTCACCATCCAAGGCGTGGCGGGTTCGCTGGAGATGCGCAAAAACTACCGGCAGATTTTCTTGGCCCGCCCTATTGTGCCGCTGAGCAACAAAGACATCGGCTACTTGCCCGGCGACGTGAAATCGAAGCTGAACCCGTACATGGAGCCGCTTTGGGACAACCTGAAGTTCATCCAAAGCCAGTTTGAAGAAGGCGACCGGTACTGGAACCAGATTCAGGAGATGCTGGTGAAAGAGACGCTGCAAATCATGCCGTTGGCCTACATCCGGGGCCGCAGCCTCTCGAACGTGATTTTCATCGTGGACGAGGCGCAGAACCTCACGCCGCACGAGGTGAAGACCATCATCACGCGGGCGGGCGAAAACACCAAGATTGTGTTCACCGGCGACATTTACCAGATTGACACGCCGTACCTTGACACGCAAAGCAACGGCCTGAGCTACCTCATTGACCGGGTGAAAGACCACAAGCTGTACGCCCACATCACCCTCGAAAAAGGCGAACGGTCCGAACTGGCGAACTTGGCGAACGAGTTGCTTTGAAAATGGCGGTTGGCTGTTAGCGGTTGGCTATTAGCTGTTAGCAGTTAGTGGTTGGCTCTTAGCCGTTAGCTGAATTGGTTGGCCAAGTTGTACCCATCTTTACGCCCTTTGCGGAAGCCTTTGCGTGCTTTGTGAGCAATCTTCCACGCAAAGGCTTCCGCAAAGACCGCAAAGAACCATGCGTACAATCTCACTGACCAATACAAGCTAACCGCTAAGAGCCAACAGCTAACGGCTAAAAGCCAACCGCTAACCGCCAACACTCACATCTCCGACAACTTCTTCAAGTCCATGCCCTTGGCTACTTCTTTCACAAAATCAGTATCGGGCTGGTTGTTGCCCTTCACTTCAATCCAAAAACGATAGCCCGTTCCCACAGTCACGCTGGCATCTTTGCTTTTCTTTTTGTAGGTTTCAACAGCGGTTGTCTTCGACACGCCGATGTCAAACTTGCCCATCTTCTCCTCGTCGTTTTCAACCGAAAACATCCCGGCCATCGAGAAAAGGGCCTGCCACGCGCCGTATGCCTGGTTGTAGTCGGCAATGCTTACTTCGATGTAGTCGTCGCCTTTCTTGAAACGCTGCTGGGCGGTGGAAAAAGACATGTTCATTTGGGTGGTGGACTCGCCGGTGGGGTCGCCGTCTTTTTCGTAACCGGCCACGCTGGTCGGCAAGTATTGTTGGAGGTCTTTGTAGGGTATCGCCAGCGTGTCGCCTCTTTTTTTGCGGGCTTCCATCACTTGTGCCGCCTCTTCCTGCTTGTTTTGCATGTTCTCGGCAATGTCCCCGACGTTCGACAGCACCGAGAGCGGATTGTTGGCATCAACAGTTTCCGTATCGGATTCTTCTTTTTTTCCGCCACAGCCGAAAACCAAGACGGCACTGGTCAAAAGAACAACTGGCACTACTGATGCAGTCTTCATAAGGAAACAGGAGTTTGAGGTTTTAGGAAAATGTACGCACAATAAGCAGTTAGTCGTTAGTAATTGGTATTTAGTAAAAAAAATATAAGCATCTTATCATCAGAGATTTGCATGACAAGGACTAAAAGCTAATGGCCAACACCTACTTAGCAACCGAACAGGAGATGCCTCCGTTAAGTTGGAGCGGCTTGCACCAAGTTTTTTCCGTTTTTTTGCCAAAACGCCTCCAACCTTGAATCGGAAAAACCTTGATGCAGCCGCATTGATTAGTTGCGCAAAGAGCCTTACGTAAACATCTGTGAGTGGAACAACGGCGTTTTGAGCAATTTTTGCCCAAAACGCTGTTCTGACCTCTGATCTGAAAATCGTGCTTCGTACCTCGTAAATCGTACTTCAAAATATGCTTCTGGTTCGTCATCCGGTTCTGTGCAACTACTACCTCACCTACCGTTGCAACGCCACCTGCGGCTTCTGCGACATCTGGGAACGGCCGTCGCCGTATGCCACGCCGGAGAACGTGCTGAAAAACCTGACGGACTTGAAGCGGCTGGGTGTCAAGGTGATAGACTTCACCGGCGGCGAGCCGTTGCTGCACCGGCA